>CAISJH010000491.1 GCA_903885585.1 uncultured beta proteobacterium | reverse complement strand
GGTGAAGATTTCGACGATCTGCGCCACGCTCAGCCCATAGTTCACGGCCTCGGCCAACTGGCCCATGTAGCTGGCTCCCGGTGCGGCGGCAAAGGCCACCACGAAGAAGTGGTACAGGCTGTCTTGCGTCGCGGTCTGAAAGCTGTAACGGCCGTCGGCAGCGTTGGCGTTGCCTGCCAGATCCTTGACCGCACCCGACCCCAGTTCCACGGTGTATTTCGTGAAGATGTTCAGGTCGGCTGTGGGGTTGAGGGTCAGTGTGCTGCCGGAGACGGTGGCGTTGGCTGCAGTGAAGGTCTCCACCACCTTGCCATCCATGGTTTTGAGCACCAGGACCCCATCGCCCGTTTGGATCGGCTCACTGAACGTCATGACCAGGTTGTTGGCCACGGGGACGTTCGACGATCCTGAGGCAGGATGGGCTGAATGGACGGTGGGTGCAAGTGTGTCGATGGACAGACTGATGCGGTTGTTCGTGTCTGCGCCATCTGCGTTGGCATTACCGGCGAGATCGGTGAAGGCTCCGCTGGCCACGCTGATGATGGCGGCGCCCTCGATGTTGGGCGAGGGTGTAAACAAGGCGGTGTATGTCCGGCCGCTTCCGGCAAATCCTGAAAGATCGCCGCCTGAGAACGAGATGTCGCCCAAGACGAAGTTTGCAGAAGCGTCGCTGAGCGTGAAGGACAACACGGCGGTCTGGCCCGAAACCAGCTTGGACTTGTCTGCAACGATGGAGATCGAGGGCGGCGTTGTGTCCTCCGCGTTTGGGTTTCGTGTGGGCCCAACCGTCACCGAGTTGGCGCTCACCATGCCATCCAAGGTGCCGCCCCAATCCCAGTACATGACGGCTACGGTAATCACCCGGCCGACATCGTCGGGCTGGACCGTGTATTGAGGTGCGTTCACGTTCGGCACGTCAATGCCATCGCGCCTCCATTCGTACCCGACACCTCCGTAGCCGTCGACGTCCTCCAAGGAGTACGCCACGGTCAGCGTTTGCCCTACCTCGCCAGTGCCCTCGATCCGGACATAGCCCGTGGGGCGGTCATTGGTGTTCTGCACACTGGTGCTGGACGTGACAGTGAGCGAGTTCGCGAAACCTGTCGTGTCTGTGTAGCGGACGATGACAGACAGTTGTTGCCCGACCTCACTTTGCCTCGGTGTGAAGGTCACCTCAGTCGCATTTTGGAGGTCATTGCCATTCATGCGCCATTGGTAACTCAGGGCACCAGGCAGTTGAGGTTGAGCCAGGCTCACTACGGCGCGCAGGGTTTGTCCTTGCTTGACCTCTCCCTGTATCGTTACCGTGTCGACATCAACGGTCTGGTCTTGGAAGCTCAGCTTTTCAATACCCACCAGCGTGTCAAAGCCGGAGGTGCCATCCTTGGCCTCTACCAGAACCTCACCCAGTGAGTTGTAGATACGGTAGTCAGCCATGCGGCCGGCAAACACAGCCGTGTCAACACCTTTACCACCGTCGATGACGTCGTTGCCCAAGCCACCTGTCAGCCGGTTAGCGGCTTCATTGCCGGTGAGCACGTCGTCGCCAGAGGTCCCGATGGCGTTTTCGATGATCGTGCCTTCTGGGATGGCAAGGTTTTCCGCTCCCGCGCGACCCTCTGGTGTGTTCCCCACACTTGACAACCGACCCTTGGCCAAATTGATGGACACGCCCATGGCGAGCGCCGACGCATCTATCGTGTCGATACCCCCGTCGTCCAGAAGCATCGTTTGGGCGCGACTGCGGCTGTCGCCGATGACGTAGTTGTCATTGCCCGTCGCTACCGGTCTGGTGCCGTAGAGATAGCGGAGCGCCAGGATGTCCAGCGGGCCCCAATCTGCTCTGAACAGGCCATCAGGCGAAGGGGTTTGCGACATGACGGTCAAGGAGGTCCGGTCATCCGTCGTGCGCAATTGCATCGGCCACGTATCCGTCGGGTCCATATTGCGCGGATGGCGCAAGCCCAGAGCGTGGCCGATCTCATGCAGCAGAGCCGCGTAGCCCTCGCTTCCCGCTGACAGGCTCACCATCGACTCGACATCCATCCAGATGTCGCCTGCCAAGGTGCCGGCGCCCGTCTGACCTGGCAACCAGGAGACCCCCTTCGTTGACGTCTGCTGACTGATACCGAAGCGAATCTGGCCCTGCGTCGCACCACTCTCAAAGACTTCCGTGAAGCTGAGACCAGTGGCAGCCGAGGTCTGGGCAAGAATCTCGCGAACCAGTTGCTGCTCGCTGCTGGTGAATGATCGGAATCCAGATGCTCCCACGCCGTTCGCTGGCCCCACCATCACGAAACTGAAGGTCACCGTGGTGGGTGTACCCAGAGGCAAACCCGCATTCCATCGCAGTTCGTCCCCAGCAGCTACGGCCTGGGAGGCCAAGACTACTTGTGTCAAGTAGTCTGAAAGATCGAACTGTGACCAGACGCCATTGATGGCCGTGTCGAAGTACTCAACATCCGTCAGATGAAGCTCAAACCCGCTTCCAGTCAAAGGTTTGATGGTGGCCTGACGCCCATCAGCTGACACGGTGATCAAGAGGTCATCCGGCGTCGGTTGCCGGTGCGGCTGTCCGGGTGCCGGCTCGAACCCCGGCAGTGTCACGCCGTCGCGTCCCGCACCGCCTATGACGGTGTCCTGTCCACCATTGGCCCAAAAATAGTTGTCTCCGCTGTCGCCCTTGAACCAGTCGTTCCACTGTGTTCCATGGGCGCTGCGCACGCCTATCAGGGTGTCACGCCCCCCCTCCCCATCGAGCGCCCAACCCTCCTCCAGGTTGACGGTGACTGCCGTCTTGGCACTTCGGAAGCCGACCTGAACGTTGTCGCGCCAGGGTTGATCCGGGATCGGGATCCGTTCGATTCGGTCGTTGCCGGGACCCCCATCCGCGTAGCCCTGCAGCAGCTTGATGGTGTCATTGCCCTCCAGCCCAAAGTAGCCATTCCACTCATCGACGCGCTCCTTAGGCTGCGCGTAGTCATCGTCTCCCGGCGTGAGATTGATATCCATCGCTCAGACCCGAGTGAGGGGCAGGGTCTTCTGTTTGAAGTTGGCGAGATTTGGAAAGACGTCCAGAAGATGCAAGGGGTCCATGCCGAGCCACTGCATGAGCGACGCGCCCACCTGGTCACTGCTTGTCGAAGGCACGTGACGGCCGTTCTGTCCAGGATCTCCATCGTCAGGGCCGCCGAGAACCAAGTTTGGGAAGGTGCCGTGGACAGTCCCCCCGGCAACCGGACCGCCCATCAGCCACCAGTGGTTGCCCCAGGCATGCTCGCTGCCCCCGCCTGAGCCAGGGCGCAACGTCCGGCCAAACTCTGTCATCACCAGCGTTGTGACATTCATGTCCAAACCATTGGCTCGGTTTGAGGCGTCGAAGGCATCCAGTACTCGAGCAAGGGTGACGAGCTGCGAGTCTTGACTGTTCATGTCCCCACCGCGCTGATTGGCATGGGTGTCGAAGCCTCCCCAATGAGTGAGGAAGACTTGTCGTTTGAGGCCGGTTGACTTGAAAACCGGGAGCACAGAAGCCAGCGCTCTCATGTTGTTTCCCAGCCATTCATTGCCGAAGTCGGCAGCAGGCGCTTTGGCCGCCATGAAGGCTTGGGTCAACTGCGTCGAGTCGAAGAGCGCTGTGCCCAGGGTTCTCGCGTACTCACCTTCGTAGGCGTTGGCTGACTGCCAGCGTGCCATCCTGTTGAGCGATTGAGCCGATGGTGTCTCGGGGTAAGCCAGATCCGCCGTGCCCCACCACCGCGTACCTCCTGGCGGCATGAAGGTGACCGGGGTCTGGCGGCCCAGCACCAGCGTGCGGTTGGTGTCCATCGTCACCGCGGCCAAGGGGTGGCGCAAACTGGATGGCAGTGTCTCAAGTCCTCTTCCCGCCCACCCGCTGCCGTCTTCCGTCACGTTCCAGCCCTGGACCATCGCAGTCTGGTCGTTGTGTGACATGAGAAACGGCGGCAGCCGGACTGCGTTGTCGAGGACCTGGCGTCCCGTTGCCGGCTCAATGAGCGGCCCTACGTTGGAAATGAAAGCCAGTCGCCCCGCGTTGTAGAGGGGCGCCAGTGGAGTGAGGGAGGCGTGCAGGCCGAACGTGTGCCCTGCAGCGGTGCCGGAGAGGGACGCCAGGCTGTTACGCGGCAAGGCAAGGTTTGCTCTGGAGGTCTGGTAATCGCGGTAGGCACCGTCGGTTGGCACGATCACGTTGTTACCGTCGTTACCGCCATTGAGGTAAACAACCACCAGGGCCTTGTACTCTTCGCCCGCAGCCAAGCCTGGTACAGAGGCCCCACCCAGCAAGGCCGTCGCAGAAAGCGACCCCGCTGCCCCAAAGAAATGGCGTCGTGTGATCACTTGATGACTCCAAAGTAGGGGCTGAAGAGCGCGTAGTCGAGCATGCGTATCGCGCCCTCGATCGGTTGTCTTGCGTCCCACTGCGGCTTGGCGATCATGGACTCCATGCTGGTGCGCAGTGTGGGCGGCATCGCACCCCTGAAGAACCGCTCGTTCAACCAATCGATGTAAGTGCGCGACGAAGCGGCGTAGGCGTCAACCAGGGCTTGCGCATTGCAGCCTGCCTGGGTGAAGGCATTCAGGGTGACCTGTTGAGCCGCATCATCCCAGCGCATGCTGTACGCAAGATTCAACCGGCTGGTCAACTCTGACGCATTCAGCAGACGTTGTTCCGGAGCCAGCAGATTCGATCCGGGCGCGCGGTCTGTTGGGGCGTAGTAGCTGAAGACACTCTCAGCATTGAAGGGCGCCTGATTGGGGGGAAGGGCAATCGAGTTGGACCAACTTGGAACCCTGGAACATCCCAGGCCCCGCCAAAGCGCAGTGTGGTGCAGAAAAGGTTCCCTCAGCTTGCCGTCGTCGTTACGCGCGCGGCCTGGGTCGTCGCCTTGTCTGGCTTCCTGGTCCAGCAAGATCGCTTTGACAACCGCGCTGAGGTCGCCGCTCACCCCTTGCCCGTTGTTCCTGAATTTTGCGGCGACACGCGCCACATAGGCGGGTGTCGGATTGCTCTTGACCAGGTGCTGAATCAGGCGAGTGGCCACGAACGGAGCGGTATTGCCGTGGGCCATGAGCAAATCGACCGCGTCTGCCAGATCCTTCATGGGGGTCTGGCCAGCAGGAAATGTTCGTCCCAGCACCACCTTGGCGCCCGAGTCACGCTCGGGTGCCAAGGTGCTGGGCACCATCGGCTTTCCCCAATTTGCGAAGTTGCGTCCAGGTCTGTTCTGGGGATCGTTATCCCAAGTCCAACCTGTCAGGACCCTGGCCAATTCCTCCACATCCTTCTGTGAGTAGGTTTCGACAGGGTTGCCTTTGGCGTCCTTGACCGACGTTCCATCGACGTTGAGCTTGACCACGCCCAGACTGAACAGTTGCATCAACTCCCGGGCAAAGTTTTCGTTGGGTGCGCAGTGTGAGCACTCCGCGCTCTTGGGGCGGTTCTGCGAGTTATCGAGGTAGTGGCCCATGGCGGGGCTTATCGCCAGGTCGATCAACAGGTCGCGATAGTTGCCTAGAGCACGCCTTTGCAGCATGTTGGTCCAGTACATCGTTCCGACGATTTCGACCTTTCGATCGCTCACTACCAAGAACTGCGAGAGTGCCCAGGACACTCGCGTGCGAAGCTGGTCGGGAGCACCTATCGCCAGATTGGGGAAGGCCGCCCGGTAGAACTGCCAGTGCGCGTCGGGGGTCGGTTCAGGAAATCCCAGCAGCAAAGACAGATCCAGTTCCGAGGCTGGCAACGCCATCTGGTCGTCAATCCATCTTGAAAGCCCCTTGGACTTGATCTCGACCACGCTGGCGGGATGGGCGCCAAAGGTTGCCTGGTCAGCAAATCGGGCTGCTGCGTAGTGGGTGACCAGAGGCGTGCTTGTGCTCACCGCCACCTGACCCGAAGAGGCTGATGGCGTGGCGCCGGTCTCCACTGGCGCTTCGGAGCAGGCCTGGAGCAGCGCGAGAAGGCAAAGCGAGATGGACAGTTTGCCGATGATGTTCATTCTGGACTCTCTGCGATCAGGCTTGTGGCCCAGCGTACTCGGTGGGCATGGTCGCCCCGGCTCCTTGCGGCCAAGGACCAGGCTGCGACAAACCTTGCTAAAGACAAGACTTTAAGGCTCGTACCCCAACCCTCGAGTGGAGTTTGAATAGCCCGCTCCCGTGAATGCTCCGTCGGTCCCGACGACAAGAGACCAAACGCTCTCTTGTGCCAGCAATCGCTGTGTCTGTTCGCCCATCAGCATGCCCAACGTGGCCAGCATCCCGGCGGCCACGGCAGTGGGTGCCGCCACGCTGACCGAGCGCCAGTGATCCACGGGCCAGCCGGACCTCGCGTCCAAGAGGTGCCCGTACCGCTTGCCGTCCGCCTCAAAGCCGCGCTCGTAGTCACCACTGGTGGCCAGGGCCCCTGAGGTCAGGGTCAACTCGCCGTTCAGCGAACCTGCGTTCAGTGGATCCCTGATGCCGAATCGCCAGCCCGAGCCATCTGCGCGCGGGCCGATCACCCGGATGTCGCCCCCGAGATCCACGAAGCCGCCGTGCATGCCCAGCGCCAAGCACATGTCGGCGGCGCGGTCGGTGGCGTATTCCTTGCCAAGGCCGCCCAGGTCCAGTTCCATGCCGCGTTGCGGTAGGCGCACGTGCTCGGGGGTCATCACCACACGGCCCCAACCCACCAGAGGCAGCAAGGCGTCGATCTGAGCCTGGGTGGGCACTCTTTGCGTCCGGAAGTCCCACGCGCGTCGCAGCACACCGGAAGTCAGATCGAACCTGCCCCCGCTGGCGCGGTGCAGATGCCCGCCCAGTTGCAACAGCGCGTGGGTCTCCTGGTCGATCTGCACCGGGTCGTGTCCGGCGGCGGCGTTGATGCGCGACAGCAGGCTGTCGGGTCTGTAGCGGGAATACTTCTGCTCGATGCGGCGCACTTCATCGATGCCAGCCTGTGCTGCCCCGTGCACTTGCTGCTCGTCAGCGCCCACCACGCGGATCTCGCAGGGGCACGACATGGCCGTGAATTCGAAGCCGATCTCGATCATGGCCAGCGGGACGACCGAGCGCGTTTTCAGAACCGGCGGGAGAGGCCCCACTGCACGAACCTGGCCTGCAGTGGGGCGAGCCCGGGCGAGCCAGCCCCCCCCCAGCGCCAAGCGGCACGCTGCTCGTAGTGCTCCACCTTCAGGTCCACGGTCCACCCTGGTGCGGGCGTCCAATTCACCTTCAGGCCCACTGTCCAGGCGCCAAAGCCCGCGAGCCGGTGGTCTGCGGAGACAGGCATGCCCGGTGACTCCAGAAAACCTGGCGGATAGGGGGCCCCCAGATACGAGTACACGGGATCGAAGTAGAAGCTTGCGGCCCGCTGGCTGTAGTGGCGTACTGAAGGCGCAAGCGACCATCCCGGCCGAGGAGTGAAGACCGGCTCGAACTCCAGTGTGTGGGAGCGTACGCCGAAACTGTCTCGGTAGAACCGGTAGGCCGAGCGCAGCGTGATGTCCGGGCCTTCGAGATGGTGGTTCCAGCGCAGGCCAAGCGCGCTCTGGTGCCTGGCGTCAGGCCTGACATCCGGGCGCTTGTAGGGGTCTGAATAGAAGCCCTGGCCGCGGGCGTGTGTGACGGTGGCGGAGACCAAGTCCTGCCGCGAGACGGCCTGAACGATCTGGGCAGCCGCCTCTACCGTCCGGCGGCGCTCCCGCAGGCTGGGGTCGTCGCTCGATCCGATGCGGTCGCGCGTCAGGCCCATCGTCATGCTCCAACCGGTGTTCTGATCGGGCGTCCACCAGGCAGCGCGCACCGAGGCGGCGCGGGACTGGAAGTCGTTTTCACTGGACGATGCCATCCCGAGTGTCCAGCTCTGCCCGTCCATGTGGCGTGTGATCTTGACCTCGCCGGCGCGGCGCTCGTCGCTCATCCTGGAGGCACCCGAGATGGCTGCGTGGTAGCGCGGCGAGGCCCCCGACACGCGGTCGACCGTGGCCTGCGCCTCAGCGCTGAAACCTCCCACGGCAGGCGTACGCAGCAGGGCCGAGGGCGACTGCACGCGAATGCGCTCGAGGCCCGGCTGTGCATCGCGGTAGTCCAGCCACTTGAGGCCCACCAGCCCTTCTACGGGGGCCGTCTCGGCCTGCGCCATGGCCAGCCCGGGCAGGCTCAAGGCCAGGGCTACCAGTGGCCCCCAGCCCGGCGTAGGAGTGGAGCCCTGCGGCCCTTCAGTTGCAGCCACAGCCCCCGCCGCCCACGCCGCTGCC
>CAISJH010000490.1 GCA_903885585.1 uncultured beta proteobacterium | reverse complement strand
GACCATGGGCCGCATCCCGGACCTCATCCGCAGCGGCGAGCTGGCTCGTCTGGTCGGCGGCCCGGACCTGGACCCGGCCACCGACCGCGCCATGATCTGCGGCAGCTCTGCCATGTTGCGTGAGCTCAAAGGGCTGCTGGAGGAGCGCGGCTTCGCCGAAGGCAGCACCAGCCGGCCGGGCGACTTTGTCATTGAGCGGGCCTTCGTGGACCAGTAAGCGGCCCTGCCGCAGCCCCCGACACAGCTTCCGCCACCGCGCTCAGCGTCACCGGCCATGCCCACCGTGCGCAAGCCCGCAGCCACCGCCCGCAAGGCAGGGGTGCGTGAGCAGTCGGCGCAGGCCACGCGCGAGACCCTGCTGAAAGCGGCCATCAAGGTCTTCGGCAAGCAAGGCCTCAACGGGGCCCGGGTGGAGCAGATCTCGCGTGCGGCCAAGTCGCACGACCGGATGATCTATTACTACTTCGGCAGCAAGGAAGCGCTGTTCGTCGCGGTGATCGAGGAGACCTACCGGCGCTTCAACGAGGCCGAGGCTCGGCTGGCGCTGGATCTGTCGCGGCCCGTGCAGGCCTTGCGCGATGTGATCGCCTTCATGTGGGGCTACTACCAGAAGCACCCCGAGTTCATCACCCTGCTCAACAGCGAGAACCTGCACCGCGGCCGGCACATCGGCAAGTCTTCCAAGGCGGGTGAGTACTCCTCGCCGGCGCTGGAGGTGCTGTCACGGGTGCTGGGGAGCGGCATGGACGCCGGCCTGTTCAGGCTCGGCTTGCGGGCGCGGGACGTGTACCTGATGATCGCCTCCATGGGCTACTTCTACCTGTCCAACCGCTACACCCTGTCCACCTTCCTGGGCGAGACGCTGGACGACCCGGTCGCCCTGGCCCACTGGCAGCAGTTCATCACTGATGCAGTGCTGCGTACGGTGCTCGCGACCGTGCCCCCCGCCACCTCCTGAAGCCCCAACCCACCCTGCAAGGAGCCTCCATGGCCGAAGCCGCCGCCACCGCCACCTCTGGCAAGGTCGTCATCCGCAACATCGGCCTGCTGCTGTCGGGCGACATCGACCGCCCCATCCTGGAGGCCGACACCATCGTCTGCGAGCACGGCCGCATCGTGGCCGTGGGCAAGGAGGCGGACTGCAACACCGAGCAGCCCGACCTGGTGATCGATGCGCGCCGCACCTGTGTGGCCCCGGGGCTGATCGACAGCCACGTGCACCCGGTCTTTGGCGACTGGACGCCGCGCCAGAACCAGCTGGGCTGGATTGAATCCACCCTCACCGGCGGCGTCACCACCATGATCTCCGCCGGCGAGGTGCACCTGCCGGGCCGGCCCAAGGACATCGTGGGCCTGAAAGCCCTGGCCATCACCGCGCAGCGCGCCTTCGACAACTTCCGCCCGGCGGGTGTGAAGGTGCTGGCCGGCGCACCGGTCATCGAAAAAGGCATGGTCGAGAGCGACTTTGCCGAACTCGCTGCTGCCGGCGTGAAGCTGCTGGGCGAGATCGGACTGGGCTCGGTGAAGGCCGGCTACGAGGCGCGCGAGATGGCCGCCTGGGCGCGCAAGTACGGCATCCAGAGCACCATTCACACCGGAGGCCCGTCCATCCCCGGCTCCGGCCTGATCGACAAGGACGTGGTGCTGGAGGCGGATGCCGACGTCATCGGCCACATCAATGGCGGCCATACCTCGCTGCCCGAGGCGCATGTGTGCGAGCTGTGCGAGAAGTCCTCGCGCGCCATCGAGATCGTGCACAACGGCAACGAGAAAGTGGCCATCGCCGCCGCCCAGATGGCGCTGCAGCTGAAGTGCCCGCACCGCGTGATCCTGGGCACCGACGGGCCGGCCGGCTCGGGTGTGCAGCCCCTGGGCATGCTGCGCATGATCGCCCTGCTGTCCAGCCTGGGCAACATCCCGGCAGAGTTGGTCTTCTGCTTTGCCACGGGCAACACCGCGCGCCTGCGTCAACTGGATTGCGGGCTCATCGAACCCGGCCGCGCCGCTGACTTCGTCTTCCTCGACCGCGCCCAGCACACCGCCGGGCGCACCCTGCTGGAAAGCGTCCAGCTCGGCGATCTGCCCGGCGTGGGCATGGTCATGATCGACGGCGTGGTGCGCTGCGGCCGCAGCCGCAACACCCCGCCGGCGATGGAGGTGCCGGTGGTGGTCTGATCAGGGCTGGGCCTTGGCCTCCTGTGGCCTCTTGGCCTCTTTGTGCGGCTGGTCGGTAATCAGCCGGCCTGTATCGACTCGTTCGCCACGCGGGCCCAAAGTGCGCGAACTTCATCCTTCATCGCCAGCGATTCCTGCCAACGGTCGGACAACTCGTAACCATCAGCGCCGGTGATCGCGTAGGGCGTTGGACCGAGCTCGCACAGGAAGGTCAGCGTGGCCTGAGGCCCTGCGCGGCGCCGCCAGCTGCGGAAACCGTACTCCCACCAGCCCATGAACAGGTCCACCCAGGGCCGGTGGTACGCAAAGCTGGTCTGGATCTGCACTTGCTCTCGACTGGCGACCCGGCCGTGGAAGCCCCAGGTGTTGTCCAGAATGCGATGCATCAGCGCATGGTTCTCGTCGCTGACGGGCCATGCGAATTCGCGGCCCAGCAGGTAGTGCGACAGGTCGGCCGTGAAACGCAGGTTCGGGAAGCGGTCGAGCAGGTGCAGCGTGAAGAACAGATCGGTGGTCATCCGATCGCGGTGCGTCTCGATGTGCAGCTCGATACCGGCGTCGGCCGCAAGCCGGTGCCAGCCCTCGATGTAGGGCACGCAGTCCTCCAGGTGGTAGGGACGCACGTCGGCCTGCAGATTGATGTGGTCGGCGCCAAACTCCTGCACGTGCTCGATGATGGGCTTGAGCTCGTCGACGGTGCGCGGGTAGCACTGCGCCTGCCAGCTCATGCCATGAGCTCGCAGATAGCTGGTCACCGTGCGCGCGAAGTCGCGGTCCGCGAACCGGACGCCGCAGCCGTCAAACCCCGCGGTGCGGATCATGTCGAGCTTCTCGTCAAGCGTCCACTCCACGCCATCGGGCCGACGGCGCTCCATCGCCCACAGGGACTGGTAGACCAGGAACTTGTTCATCGCGCTGCCCTTCTTCATCCGTGACGTTTGCAACTCTTCGGCCAGGCCGCTCTCAAGCGCTTTCCCGGCTGATGATCTCGAAGCCGAGATCCACCACGCGCTCCGGCCCGGTCCACGGGGGGTCGCTGGCGGCCAGGCGCTCGACGATCAGCCGTGCCGTGGTGCGCCCGATCTGTTCACCCGGAATGCGGACCGTGGTCAGTGGGGGGTTCGATGCCCGCGCGAGCTCGAAATCACCAAAGCCCGCGATGGCCAGCTGGCCTGGCACCGCCACGCCGAGCCGTAAGCAGGCCTGTGCAGCGCCGAACGCCACCACATCGTTGACGAAGAACACGGCGTCCGGCGGCCGTTTGCGCTCGAGCAGCTGGCCCACCGCCCGCTCCCCCGATGCGAAGGTCACGCCGAGATCGTCCAGCGTGATGATCTGAGCCGCACGGCCGAGCTCAGCCATGGCCTGGCGGTAGCCCGCCAGTCGCTGCGCTGCCCGATGCTCGAGTTGGGGTGGGGCGCCGGCGAAGGCGATGCGCCGGTAGCCCCGATCTGCCAGTGTCAACGTCATGCGGCGGGCCGCTTCCAGATTCGAGAACCCCACCGCGCGGTCGATCGGGTCGTCGCACAGGTCCCAGGTTTCCACCACGGGCAGCCCGCGCGAGCGCAGCATCGAGCGCACCCTTGGGGCGTGCGCGATGCCGGTGAGCACCACCGCCACCGGTTGCTGTCCCAGCAGGTTCAGCAGGATCGACTCCTCCGCCTCGAGGGAGTAGCCTGAGCTGGCGATCAACAACTGCAGGCCGTGCTCGCGCAGCCCGTCGGCCAGCCCCTCGACGGTCTCGGCAAAGATCGTGTTGCGCAGCGTCGGCACGATGGCCGCCACCACCCGCGATCGCTGCGACTTCAACGTCCCCGCCGCCAGGTTCGGGACGTAGCCGGTCGCCTCCATGGCCGCGAGCACCCGGTCGCGTACTTCTTTCGAGACCTGCTGCGGCGTGCGCAGCGCACGCGACACCGTGATCGTGCCGACACCTGCGCGTTGCGCGACGTCGACCATGCGCACGCGGCCGCTCCGGCTGCCGGAGGTCATGGTCTTGGGTCGCCGTTCGGACGTTTCATTCCGGCAGCTGGATCTGCACGGCCTCGCCGTCCAGGCGTACCGGATAGGTGCGCAGCGCCTCGCAGGCGGGGGGGCCATCGACGCGCCCGGTGGGGATGTGGAAGCGGCCGTTGTGCATCGGACACTCGATGAGGTCGTCGAGCACGAAACCCTCGGCCAGCCGTGCCACACCGTGTGTGCAGATGCCG
>CAISJH010000489.1 GCA_903885585.1 uncultured beta proteobacterium | reverse complement strand
GCCGTCGCCATTCACCAGGAACTTGGGCACCACGAAGAGGGAAATGCCCTTGCTGACCGCGGGCGCGTCCCGCAGGCGGGCCAGCACGAGGTGGATGATGTTGGGCGCCAGGTCGTGTTCACCGGCGGAGATGAAGATCTTCTGGCCCGTGATGCGGTAGCTGCCGTCAGCCTGCGGTTCGGCCTTGGTGCGCAACATGCCGAGGTCCGTGCCGCAATGCGGCTCGGTCAGGCACATCGTGCCGGTCCACTCGCCGCTGGTGAGCTTGGGCAGGAAGGTGGCCTTCTGCTCAGGCGTGCCGTGGGCGTGCAGGCACTCGTAGGCGCCGTGCGACAGGCCCGGGTACATGGTCCAGGCCTGGTTGGCCGAGTTGAGCATCTCGTAGAAGCACTGGTTCACCACGATGGGCAAGCCCTGGCCGCCGTACTCGGGGTCGCAGCCCAGCGCCGGCCAGCCGCCCTCCACGTACTTGGCGTAGGCCTCCTTGAAGCCGGCCGGAGCCGTCACTTCGTGGGTGGTCTTGTCCAGCGTGCAGCCCTGCGCATCGCCGCTGGCGTTGATGGGGAAGATCACCTCAGCGGCGAACTTGCCGCCTTCCTCCAGCACGGCGTTGATGGTGTCGGCGTCGATGTCCGCGTGGCGCGGCAGCATCTTCAGCTCGTCGGTGACGTTCAACAGCTCGTGCAGGACGAACTGCATGTCGCGCAGGGGCGGGGTGTAGACGGGCATGGGGTTCTCCTAGAGGAAGTCAACGGGTCAGGATGCGCTCGAAGCCGGCGCGGGCGCGTTCAGGCGCGCCCGGGGTGCGCAGAAAGCGTGCATCGTGGTGCAGGGCCAGGATCAGGCCGTGGATCTCGAACAGCATCTGCTGGGGGTCTGCGCTGGCGGGCAGGTGCCCCTCCTCAACGGCCAACTCGATGGCGCGGCCCAAGGCTTGGTGCCAGGCTCGCACCATCTCGACCAGGGCGTCACGCACGGGGCCGGGGCGGTCGTCGAACTCCACCGCACCGCTGATGTAGATGCAGCCCGAGTCGATCTCCAGCGACACGCGCTTGACCCAAAGCTCGAACAACGCCCGCAGGCGCGGCAGGCCACGTGGCTGCTTCATGCAAGGCTGGAAGACCTCAGCCTCGAAGCGCAGGTGGTACTCGCGCACCACCGAGATCTGCAGTTCCTCGCGCGAGCCGAAGTGGGCGAACACGCCCGACTTGCTCATGCCCATCAAGTCGGCCAGGGCCCCGATGGACAAGCCTTCCAGCCCCATGTGCGAGGCCAGGCCCAAAGCAGCGTCCAGGATGGCGGCGCGCGTCTGCCTGCCCTTGTTGGGCACCAGTCGCTGCTCGGCGGGGGACAGGGTCTCCATCGTGGTGTGGGTCACAGACCAGGCTTGGCGGGACAGGGCGGGATGAGAGGAGGGACAGGCAGCGTCAGAAACCCGACCCCTACAAAATCGAACGATCGTGCTATTTTGCGCCTGATCCACCATTTGTCCACCCCCGCGCATCAGCAAAGGCCTTGTGGCTGTGGGACTTCACGCACATCTGCCAGCAACAGAACGTTGGTATCCTCTGCCTTCGAGGACGGATCGGCATGGAAGTACTTCAGCTCGACGTTTCCGGCAGGCCCCAGGCCTGGATTTCGGCCCAGGAGGCCGCCACGCTCTACGCTAGCCACACAGTGGCCTGGACGCTGGGTGAAGCAGTGCAGGTGCTGCGCGGCGGCATCCAGCGCGCCACGGGCGAGCAATCGCGCATCGAGGTGCACCCCATCGTGGCCGTCAAGGGTGCCGTGCCCAGTCGGGCCGGGCGCACCGAGCCCGCGCTGACCAACCCCACGCTCTTTGCACGCGACCGCCATCTGTGCGCCTACTGCAGCAAGCAGGTGCGCTTTGACGAACTGACGCGCGAGCACATCGTGCCCGTCTCTCGAGGCGGCGCCGACAGCTGGATGAACT
>CAISJH010000488.1 GCA_903885585.1 uncultured beta proteobacterium | reverse complement strand
CAGGGGCCCTATGGTGTAATCATTTGCATCATGTCCTCTCGCTTCCGCCATGCGGCGATCGTCGGCAAGTACCAGGCCCGCGGCATCCGCCCCGTGCTGGAGGAGGTTGCCCAGTTCCTCATCGGGCAAGGCCTGGATGTCTCGTTTGACCGGGACACCGCCACCGCCACGGGCGTGGCCCACTACGAGGCGCTGAGCACCACCGAGATTGGCGCCCGCTGCGACCTGGCGGTGGTGGTGGGCGGCGACGGCACCATGCTGGGCATTGCGCGCGAGCTGGCCAAGCACAACCTGCCTCTGGTGGGCATCAACCAGGGCCGGCTGGGGTTCATCACCGACGTCCCGATCGACCGCTTCAAGGAGTCGCTTGAGCCCATGCTGGCAGGTGACTACGAGGAAGAGCACCGCACCATGCTCGACGGCAGTGTCTGGCGCGATGGCGAGCGCATCTTCGAGAGCCTGTCGATGAATGACGTGGTGGTCAGCCGCGGCGCCACCGCCGGCATGGTGGAGCTGCGCGTGGACATCGGCAGCGACTTCGTGGCCAACCTGCGCGCCGACGGCCTGATCATCGCCTCGCCCACGGGCTCCACGGCTTATGCGCTGTCTGCCGGCGGGCCCATCCTGCACCCCGGGATCGCCGGCTGGGTGCTGGTGCCCATCGCCTCGCACACCTTGTCCAACCGGCCCATCGTGCTGCCCGACCACGGCGAGGTGCGCATCGAGATCGTCGCGGGCCGAGACGCCTCGGCCAACTTCGACATGCAGAGCCTGACCAGCCTGCTCCACGGCGACCAGGTGCGCGTCAGGCGCTCGGCCCACAAGGTGCGCTTTCTGCACCCACGCGGCTGGAGCTACTACGCCACGCTGCGGCGCAAGCTCAGGTGGTACGAAGGCGTGGTGTAGCCATGCTCAAGCGCATCACGCTCAAGGACTTCGTCATCGTTGACGAGCTCGACGTCGAGTTCGGCACCGGTTTCTCGGTGCTGACGGGCGAAACCGGCGCAGGCAAGTCCATCCTCATCGATGCACTGCAGCTGGCACTCGGCAGCCGCGGTGATGCCGGGCTGGTGCGCGAGGGCGCGGCGCGGGCGGAAATCGCGGCCGAGTTCGATCTGCCGGCTTCGCTCGGCCCCTGGCTGCTGGAGGCAGGTTTCGACACCGCCGGCGACAGCCTGCTGATGCGCCGCACCATCGACACCCAGGGCAAGAGCCGGGCCTGGCTCAACGGCGGCAGCGCCACCGTGGGTCAGCTGCGCGAGGCCGGCGAGCACCTGGTGGAGATCCACGGCCAGCACGCCTGGCAGAGCTTGACGCGCCCGGCTGCGGTGCGAGCGCTGCTCGACGCCCAGGCCGGCAACGACCTGGCGCCGATGTCAGCTGCGTGGACAGCGTGGCGCCAGGCGCTGCAGGTGCTGGAGCAGGCGCGCCGTCAACGCGACACCCTCGACCAGGAGCGGGAAAGGCTTCAGTGGCAGGTGGGCGAGTTGGGCCGCTTGAACCCCGGCGAGCAAGAGTGGGCGGAGCTGAACGCCGAGCACACGCGGCTGGCCCACGTGCAAACCCTGCTGGAAGCGGCGCGCGCTGCCCTGGAGACCGTGTCCGAGGCCGACACTTCAGCCGACGCGCTGACCAGCCGCGCTGCTGACGCTCTGGAGGAAGTCGCCCGCTACGACGCCGACTTGGGCCAGGTGGCCGAAGTGCTGCGCTCAGCCCACGCACAGCTGCAGGACGCTGCCCACAGCCTGCACGCCTACCTGGGCCATCAAGACCCCGACCCTGAGCGCCTGGCGGTGCTGGACGAGCGGCTGTCCACCTGGATGCAGCTGGCGCGGCGCTACAAGCGCCAGCCCGCGGAGCTCCCTGCCCTGCTCAATAGCTGGCGTGAGGAACTCCAGCAACTGGAAGCCTCGGCTGATCTCGAGGCCCTGGAGCGCCAGGCCGCGCAAGCCGAGCAGGCATGGCGTACCCAGGCCAAGCAGGTGTCTCGTTCGAGGCGCAACGCGGCACCCAAGCTGTCTGCCGCCGTGACGCAGGCCATGCAGCAGCTGGGCATGGAGGGCGGGCGGTTCGAGGTCTCGCTGCAGCCCCTGGAGGAGCCGCAGGCCTTCGGCCTGGAACAGGTGGAATTTCTCGTTGCGGGCCACGCCGGCGCCATCCCTCGGGCACTGGGCAAGGTGGCCTCGGGCGGTGAGCTCTCGCGCCTGGCGCTCGCCATCGCCGCCACCACTGCTCGCCAGCGGAAGGCCAGCGAGGTCGTGCCCACGCTGATCTTCGACGAGATCGATGCCGGCGTGGGCGGGGCCGTGGGCGACAGCGTCGGGCGCCTGATGAAGCAGCTCGGCGCGGACACGCAAGTGCTGGCCGTCACCCACCTGGCGCAGGTGGCCGCCTGCGCAGACGGGCACTTCCTGGTGTCCAAGTCCAGCACGGGCGGCAAGACCCTGACCGACGTCCAACCCGTGATCGGCGAGGCCCGGGTCAGCGAGATCGCCCGCATGCTGGGCGGTGAGCGCCTGGCCGGCACCAGCCGCGCCCACGCCCAGGCGCTGCTCGGGGCCTCGCGCTGAGATGAAGGCCGCCGAGGTCATCCTGATCACGGGCATCTCGGGCTCCGGCAAGTCCGTGGCCCTGCACGCGCTGGAGGATGCCGGCTACTTTTGCGTGGACAACCTCCCGCCCGAGCTGTTGATGGAGTTCGTGCGGCTGGAGCTGGACCGCTACGACCGCCGAAAGGTGGCCGTGGCGGTGGACGCCCGCACGGCCGGCTCGCTCCCCACACTGATCGGCCTGATCGACAAGCTGCAGCGCAAGGGTACCAAGATCCGCTCGATCTTCCTGGACGCCACCACACCGGCGCTGGTGCGCCGCTTCTCGGAGACGAGAAGACCGCACCCGCTGTCAATGAGCGACCACGCGCGCGACCAGGGCCACGCGCTGCTGGACGCCATCGAGCAGGAACGCGGCTTGCTGGAGGCACTGCGCGACGTTTCCACGGTGCTGGACACCAGCCAGCTGCGGCCGGCGCAGCTGCGCAGTTGGGTGCGCGACCTTGTGGGCGCCAGCGCCTCCAGCCTGACGCTCGTCTTCGAGTCCTTCGCTTTCAAGCACGGCGTGCCTCTGGACGCCGACTTCGTCTTCGACCTGCGTGTGCTGCCCAACCCGTTTTACGTGAAGGACCTGCGGCCGCTGACCGGACGCGACGCCGCCGTGGCGCGCTTCCTGGACGAGCAACCCGAGGCCGGGGAGCTGCTCACGCAGATCGAGACCTTCCTGCGCCGCTGGATCCCGGGCTTCGAGTCCGACCAGCGCAGCTACCTCACCGTCGCGCTGGGCTGCACGGGCGGCCAGCACCGTTCGGTTTATGGCGTGGAGGTGCTGGCGCAGCGCTTCAAGGACCGCAACGCGACTCTGGTCCGCCACCGCGAACTGGACTCCGGCGAATGACCCTCCCCGACCCCCTGCCCCTGTTCCCGCTGCAGACCGTGCTGTTCCCAGGCGGGTTGCTGCCGCTGAAGGTCTTCGAGGCGCGCTACCTTGACTTGATGGGCCACTGCATGCGCAGTGGCGAGCCCTTCGGCGTGGTCTGCATGAGCCGAGGTACCGAGGTGGGGGCCAACGCCGAGGGCGTGCGCATCGAGAGCGTCGGCGTGCTGGCGCACATCGAGGAGGTGGACGCCGAACAGGCCGGCATCCTGCAGGTGCGCTGCGTGGGCGGCTCGCGTTTCCGGCTGGGCGAGGCCCCAAGACAGCGGACCAACGGCCTGTGGGAAGCACCGGCCGAGCTGATCGAGGCCGATTCGGCACGGCTGCCCGAGCTCTCGCTGCAGCCCACAGTGGAGGCGCTGCAGCAGGCCCTGACCGCACTGCTGGCGCAGGACGTCAAGCCCTTCGCCGAGCCCTTGCAGTGGCGGGATGCAGGCTGGGTGGCCAACCGCTGGTGCGAGTTGCTGCCCATCACCCTCGCCGCCAAGCAGCGGCTGATGGAACTCGAAGACCCAGCCATCCGGCTGCAGCTGGTGGACGAGTTCCTGCGCAGCAAGCAGGTGCTCAGACAGTAGACAGCTTCAGCAACCAGCTTGCGACTGGTCTGCGTCTGATCTGCGTGCGATCTACGTCGGGTCCCGCACCGTCCACGCCATCCTCCAACTGGGCTGGCAGTGATCTGCCCCTCAGGCGCTGATCAGCAGGCGACGCACGGGTGCCGGCAAGCCGAGTTGCAAGGCCTGGGCCTGCGTCACCCAGCGGCCGGCCGGCAAGGCGGCCTCCAGCGCCTGCAGTGCCGAGGCCTGCAGCCCGTCGGGCCAGGTCCAGCGCAACGGACGCAGGGTCCAGTCGAAGTGCGTCAGCGCATGCTCGATGGCCTGCAGCACCTCGCCCTGCCCAGGCCAGCCCGCCACACGAGGCTCGAGGTCTTCATCTGCGGGCCACTCAGGCAAGCTCCACAGACCCGCCCAGACGCCCGCATCAGGCCGTTGTACCAGCCACAGCCGTTCACCCTGCTGCAGCCACAACAACACATGCTCGCGCTGGCTGCGCTTCAAACGCCGGGTCTTGACGGGGAAGTCCTGCGGACGGCCTTGAGCGTGGGCCACGCAGGTCGACTGCAGCGGGCAGCGCTCGCAGGCCGGGCGGCGCAGGGTGCACACCCCGGCGCCCAGGTCCATCAACCCCTGCGTGTAGGGCTCCACGCCCACGTCGGGCAGCAGCTCGCGGGCTTTCTCCCACAGCTGCCGCTCCTGTGCCACCTGCGCCAGATCACCCTCGAAACCCAGCGCCCGGGTCAGCACGCGCTTGACGTTGCCGTCCAGGATGGCTGCCCGCTCGCCAAAGCAGAAGGCGGCAATGGCCGCCGCCGTCGAGGGGCCGATACCTGGCAAGCTGGCCAGCACCTGGCTGCTGGGCGGGAACTGGCCGCCATGCAGGGCCACCACCGCTTGCGCACATCGGTGCAGGTTGCGTGCGCGGCTGTAATAGCCCAAGCCGCTCCACAAGGCCAGCACATCGTCCAGCGGGGCCGCCGCCAGGGCCTGCACGTCGGCAAAGCGATCGAGAAAACGCTGGTAATACCCAAGCACCGTCGAGACCTGGGTCTGCTGCAGCATCACCTCCGACAGCCACACCCGGTACGGGTCGCGTGTGCCCTGCCACGGCAGGCCATGCCGGCCATGCAGCCGCTGCCAGGCCACGACCCGGCGGGCCAGGTCGGTAGCGCCTGTCGGGCCAGCCTGCAGCGCTGCCGCCTCGCCAGGGACGGCAGCGTCCGGCCTCAGCGCT
>CAISJH010000487.1 GCA_903885585.1 uncultured beta proteobacterium | reverse complement strand
TCCCGCCGCGCGTGAGTACTTCCCGACGTTTGAGGTTGACGATGTCCATCTCCCGCGCCGCATCGGCGATCACGTTTTCGGGCGCGGCCGCAAACAGCCGGCAGGCCCTCAGCGCCAGATCAAGAACCGGCATGTTGTGCGGGGCCCTGAAGATCGGCTCACAATGCGGGTGGCGCGCGTGCTATAAGCGGGCCGGGGGTTCATCATGTTGCGTTGCAGCTTGTCGTTGGTCTGTTCTTTGTTGATTCTCGCGGCGTTTTCCGTTCGGGCGCAGCCGCAGCCCGTGGCCCGAGTGGCGGTTTCCGTCGGTGAGGCGCGCAAGGTCGGTGTCTCGGGTCAGACCGAGCTGCTCCAAGTGGGCACGTCGCTCATGCCGGGAGATCGGGTGCGCACGGGCCCGGATGCCGTGGCCATCCTGGTCTTTGCGGATGAGGGTCGCATTTCGTTGCGTGCGGACTCCGAACTCTGGATCCGCCATTACGAGTTGGACCCGTCCGGTGTTCGCACCCGCATTGAGCTTGAACTCGTGAAGGGCACCGTCCGTCAGATCTCGGGCAACGCCTCGCGCGCGCAGCCAGACCGCTATCGCCTGAACACCCCCATTGCTGTCATCGGCGTGCGCGGGACCGACTTCCTGGCCAAGACCACGGGTGACGCCGTAGAAGCCTTCGTCCACGAGGGCCAGATCGTGCTGATTCCTGGCAGTTCATCCTGCGCCGGAGATTCCACTTCGGCCTGTAAGGCGGTGGCTTTGGCATCGTCGGCTGGCGGCCTTCGTTATGTCAGGCTGACCTCCTCAGGCCAGGTCGAAAACCGTGAATTCCGCCCCGGTGAACTTGAAAAGGTCTTTGGCATCGAGACGGCGCGTGCCGGCCGTCCGGTGAATGCGAGCCACGCCACCGCATTGGCCGGTGACTTCAAGCTGCCCACCGGTACCCAGTTCATCACGGACACCATCTTCGTGGCCTACGGCGCCGATGCCACGCGTCTGCCGCAGTGGTCGTCGCCTGCACACGGTTCGGGCACGGGCGCCCCCCCCGCGCCCACTGAAGCGGGCACCACACCTGCCACGGTGGCGCCACCGTCCGCTCCCCCCACTGCGGCAACCCCAGTGGGTGAGCCTGCCGTCTTACCAAGCGCACCCCTGCCCACGGCGCCTGCCGTGGCGACGCCCCCGGCCGTTGCAACTCCCACGCTCGTCCAGCCTGCTGCCGTGGTGGCCTCGCTGCCCACGCAACTGGTCTGGGGCCGCTTCACTTCTGCCAGCGCTCTGCCTGCGGCTTTGACGGTGCCGTTCACCGATGCCCAGCAGGGGCGGCACGTCACCGTGGGCGAGCTGGGCGAGTACGCCCTGTGGCGTGTGGACCCATCCGGGGCGCTGGATGCCTCGCTCCGGGGCAAGGCCGATTTCGCCCTGGCCGGTGCGCAGGCGGTGCTGGTCCAGAACACTGGCGTTTCGGCCGCGGTCGTGACGGCGGCCACCTTGGTGGTCGATTTCGATCTTTCCACGTTCACGGCGTCTGTGAACCTGCGCCACGACACGGCTGGTGATGCTGCGCTGGCCGTGAAGGGTCGCGTCAATGAAGAGGGTGTGTTTGTGGGAACTAACGCCACTGAACGGGTGGCTGGTGCTCTGGCCCGCAACGGCAAGGAAGCAGGCTACCTGTTCTCCAAGGACGTGAACGTCGGCACTTTCCGGGGCATCACCCTTTGGGGCCGCAAGTAAGCCGAGAACTCCCGCGGCCCCCCGGGCCGCTGGTGCTGACGGTACTCGCAGTCATCGGTGTTCTGGTGGCCTTATTGGCCGCCTGGAATGTGCCCGTGGCCATCGACGCCCAGGTTCAGGATCGCTTCACTCGGCTGTTGGCGCACCACGGCCAGCGGTCCGACATCGTCATCGTCGACATCGACGAGTCGAGCTTGGCGCAACTGGGCCCCTGGCCTTGGCCGCGATCTGTGGTGGGCGAACTGGTGCGGCGCTTGCGGGATCGCGGCGCCAAAATCCAGATCTGGGATGCCTACTTCGCAGAGCCTGCGGCCGGCGACGACGCCCTCAACGCTGCCCTGGCTACGCCCGGGCGCGCCGGCAAGGCGCCCGACGTGGTGTTGGGTCAGGTGCTGGTGCTGGACCCGCACGTGCAGTCCCCGCCAAGGCAAGGCTCCCTCAAGCCTTCCGCTACAGCGCCAGCGGCCTGCGCAGACCTGCCCGAGGGCATCAGCGGGCACCTGGGAGTGGCTGACTCCCTGCCTGAAGCGTCCGCCGTGGGCCACGTTACCGCCACGCCCGACCCCGACGGCGCCCTGCGTCGCCTCCCGGCGGTCGTCTGTCGCGGCACCGAGCGATTTCCCCAACTCACCCTGGCCGCGGTCGAACGCCTGGCTCCGGAGATGCCATGGTCCATCGTGGCCGGCAACCCGCTGTTGGGCCCTGACCGCTGGCTGGCGCGCGGCCCATGGAAATTCGCCCTGGACCACCAGGGGTTCCTGCCCATTCCTTACCGCCAGGATCACGCGCAATGGCAGGCGCTCACGGCCCTGCAGGTGCTGGAAGGCCGGGCTGGGGGCGTCGACCTGCGCGGTCGCATCGTGCTGGTCGGCGCCACGGCGCTGGGCTTGGCCGACACCGTCAGCACCCCATTCCATGCCAATGCCCCGGGCGTGAGTGTCCATGCCGAGCTGATGGCCGCCGCAGCCGCCGGCGCCTGGGTGGTGGCGCCCCCGCACCGCGCGACGGCGGCCGTGGGAGTCTTCTTGCTGGGTGCCGTGGTGATGGGCGTTGTGGTGCCCTGGCTGCGCCGCCCCTCGGTCATGCTGCCGCTGGGCCTGCTCGTGGCCTTGATGCCACTCGGGGTGGCGCTGGTTGCCCGGATGGTGGACGTGCAGTTGCCGGTATCAGCCCCTATTGCAGGTCTGATGCTCGTGGCCTTCGCGCTGGCGGCGCTGCAGATTGACCGGGAGCGGCGCCTGTCGCGCCTGCTGGCCACCCATCTGGAAAGCGTGCTGCCGCGTGAGCTGGCGCTGGAGATCGCTCGGCAACGCCCCAGTGGCGAGAGCCTGGGGCGTCCAGGCGTGGGCGTGGTGATGGCCGTGCGCGTGGTGGGGCTAGAGCGCTGGAGCGCTGCGGTGGACAGCCTGCGCGCGCTCGCGCTGGTGCATGGCATCAGCACGCTGGTGGAGCGTCACGCTGGGCAGCAGGGAGGGCGCCTGGAGCAGGTGCAGGGAGAGACACTGCTGTCAGTCTGGCGCTTGGACCCACTAGGCGCCGGCGACCAGCCGGTGCGGGAGGAGCAGCGCCGTCACGCGGTGGAGTCGGCCCTGCGCACGGCCCGTGCCCTGCTCGTCGAATTGCAGGACCTGCTTGTGCACAGCGAGGGGGAGAGCCAGCCCTTGGGTCTGCGCATTGCGGTGGAACTGGGGCCTTACCTATTGGCGGTGGCCGGCTCGCCCAACGCACGACGTCCGCTGCTGCTGGGCTCCGCCGTGGACGCCGCCCAGGGCCTGTTGCCGCTGTGCGAAGAATTGGCCAGCCCGCTGTTGCTCGGCCACGCAGCTGCTGCAACACAACCGCGAGTCACCTTGCAGCCCATGGGCAGCTTCCTTCTGCCTGACGGTGCGAGCCCGCAGCTGGTCCACCGCGTCGACCCCTGATCGTTCCTCACGTGCTGCGGTCTCACGTACTGGTGGCCTTTGCCGGCCTTGCGGCCCTGCTGTGCGCAAGCCGCCTGCAGGCCCATGAACTCAACGCCCCGCAGGACGCCGCCCAGAGCATGGAGCAGGCTCGAGAAGACCTGCAGCGCGGGCGCCTTGACAGGGCCGAGCTGCTGCTCGAGCGAGTGTTGATGCTGCAGCCCGAGAACGCCGAGGCCCGCGTCGAACTGGCGCTGCTCATGGCGCGGCGCGGACAGGTGGACGCAGCGCGCGGTCTGCTGCAAGGGCTGAGGGATGACCCACGCACCCCCGCCGAGTACCGTGACCGCCTGAATACCCTCATGTCCGGCCTGGCCGTCGCGTCGCGCCCGGGCACAGCCTCTTCGGGCCAGGGGGCGCGCCAGGATGCGGCAGCGGCACCGCTGGACAACGCCCAGCGCCCGGCGGCTGAAGAAGCTCCCGTATGGCGTGCCGAGGCCAGCCTGGCCTGGTCCAGCAATCCCCTGGCCCGCACAGCCTTGTCCGATGTGACCTTCACCACGCCAGACGGGCCGGTGCAGGTGCCACTGTCCAGCCGGCCGCAGCCCGGCGCCTTGGCCGGTTTGGGCCTGGCGCGGCTGGGCGGCAGCAGCGGCTTCGAACTCCACCTGCAAGAGGCCGCGGTAGCCGGTGCACAGCCCTCTGTACGCCTGATGGGCTGGGGCGCGGTGCCCAGCGCCTGGATGTCACCAGGGATGAAGAGCACAACCTCACTGCTGCAATGGAACATGCAGGCCCAGCAAGGGCTCGATGGCTCCCGCCGGGCCATGGCCGGCCTGTCACTGGTCAGCGGGCGCTGGCGCGGCGCGCTGCACCACTACCTTGAGCCCACCATGGATGACCGTGGACACCTGTTTAGGCTGGACCTGCAGGTGGTAGACCATCCCAAGCTGCAAGTGGCGGTGTATGGCGAGCGATCGGCCAGCACCGCCCGCGATCAGGGCAGCGTCCGTGCGGGATGGCACGCCCAGTGGCTGCCCGGTGCAGGATGGCGAGCCCAGCTGCTGTGGCAAGCCCAGCACGACTTGCAAGGCTACAACCCCTTGCTGGCCAACGGCGCCGCGAGGCGCCTGTGGTCAGTGCAGGGCTCGGTCGAACGCAACGTGCCCATCGGAGCCGACAAGATGCTTTCTTTTCGCGCACTTGCAACACAAAGGCAAAGCAACATCGAGCTGTTCGGGTTCAGTGAAGCCGCACTCCAGATCAGCCTGGTCCGCTTGTGGCGATGAAGCTACAAATGTTGAGAGAGCCACATGCTTCAAATCAAGCACTTAGACAACAATTGCAATGCGATCTCGAACTTAGGCAAAACGCTCACATCGATGTGGTGCCGATCCAACGAAAGCGTGGTTCCCCGCAGACGCGTGTGACGCTCGTCACCAAAAGCCGGCCCAACTGATGCTTAGAATGTCCACCATGCCTGAAAAAGGCTCACTTCGTCATTACTGGAGAACTCAATGGCACTGACCAACACCGTGAAGACCCAGCTGTACCAGTTTTTTGCGATCGCATTCGACGCGGCGCCTGGTGTCACCTACATGTCCCAACTGGCCGACGCCTACGACTCGGGCATGTCGGTTCAGCAGATCGTGGAAGTCTTCACGACCAAGTCTCAGTTTCTGCAGGTCTACCCGAACTTCCTCACAAACGCAGAGTTCGCAGTCAAGCTGGTGAACAACGTGGTGGGAGATTCGGCCTCCGCAGCAGCTAAGGCTGAGGCGGTGGCGGACGTCACCGCTGCACTGGCGGCTGGATTCACCCGCGGCAAGGTCATCTTCAACGTTTTCTCCAACTTGGGCGCCAAGCTGGATGACGCTACATGGGGCGGTACGGCCCAGCAGATGGCCAACCAGGTCGAGTACGCCAAGTACTTCACGGAAACGCTGTTGGTGGACACCACCAACCTGTCCACGCTGCAATCGGTCATCGCAGGCGTGACCCCGACTTCCAGCACGTCCACTGCCGCCATGTCCGAGGCTATCGGGCAGGTGCTCAACCCAACATACGGCTTGTCGGTCAGCTCGCCCACGGTTGCGGAAGGCAACAGCGGCTCCAAGACCATGACTTTCGTGCTCACCTTGTCCGGCGCTGCGTCGTCCGACATGGTGGTGAACTACACCGTTACCGGCGGCACTGCCACTGCGGGTGAAGACTACCCGGTGGTTGCCGGCTCCGTCATGTTTGCGGCTGGCCAAACGGTGGCAACGGCCAGCGTCACGGTCAGTGGTGACATGTTGGCCGAGTCCAACGAGACGATTGAGATCACATTCGCTGGATCGCGTCTGAGTGCGTCCGTTGTCGCCACGGGCACCATCTCCAACGATGATGCCGCACCTGTCTTCACATCGGCCGCTGCGTTCTCCATTTCGGAGAACGGTACTGCAGCCGGTACCCTCGCTGCCACTGACGCTGATGGCAATGCCATCACCTACGCGGTTGCTGGCGGTGCGGATGCGGCCATGTTCTCCGTCAACCCTGCCACAGGTGCGCTCAGCTTCAAGATGGCGCCCGACTTCGAGGCCCCGGCTGACGCAGGCGCGGACAACACCTACAACGTCACGGTGTCGTCGAGCGATGGCAACGGCAATGTGACGTCGCAAGCAGTGGCCGTGGCGGTCACCAACGTCAATGACAACTCGCCGACTTTCGGGAGCGCATCACCCGCTCTGAGCGTGGCCGAGAACACCACTGCCGTGGGTAATTCGGGCGCCACAGACGCTGATGCGGGCACCACGCTCGCTTACACCATTTCCGGTGGAGCTGACGCTGCAGTCTTCAGCGTCAATGCCGCCACGGGCGCACTCAGCTTCAAGAGTGCACCTAATTTTGAATCCGGCAAGACTTCTTACGCCGTTAGCGTCACGGCCTCTGATGGCGCCAACTCCGCCACGCAGGCTTACACGGTCGCTGTGACGGATGTCAACGAGGCGCCGGCTTTCGGCCTGGGTCCCGTAACCGCTAGCGTTGCCGAGAACTCCACTGCGGTGGGTCAGGCCCTTGCCACGGATCCGGACGCGGGCGACGCTATCACCTACTCATTGTCCGGCGCTGACGCTGCCAAGTTCAGCATCGATGCCGCGACGGGTTCCGTCAGCTTCAAGAGCGCGCCGAACTTCGAGGTTGACGCCACGTCCTATTCGGTCACGGTGACCGCCACTGACAAGGCCGGCTTGAGCACCAGCCAGGCGGCTACTATCTCCGTCACAGATGTGAACGAGGCACCAGCCTTCGCTGCTGCCGCCGCCACGTTGTCCGTCAACGAGAACAGCAAGGACGTGGGCAACGCAGCCGCAGCTGATGCAGATGCCGGCGATGCACTGACCTACACCTTGTCGGGCGCTGATGCTGCCGTCTTCTCCATCAACGGCTCCACGGGTGCCCTCAGCTTCAAGAGCGCGCCCAACTTCGAGGTGGACGCCAGGTCCTACAACGTCGACGTCACCGCTACTGACAAGGCGGGGCTCACAGCCAGCCAAGCTGTCACCATCAACGTGGCCGATGTGAACGAGGCGCCCGCGTTCGCGGCTGCCTCTGCCACGGTCTCGGTCAATGAGAACAGCACCGCCGTGGGCAACGCAGCCGCCACAGACGTGGATGCCGGCTCCATGCTGACCTACGCAGTGGCTGGTACGGATGCCGCCAAGTTCAACATCGACAGCAATACCGGTGCTTTGAGCTTCAAGACCGCGCCCAACTACGAAGTGGATGGCAAGTCCTACAGCGTGTCGGTCTCCGCGACCGATGCTGGCGGCTTGTCTGCCACCCAGGCTGTCACTGTGAATGTGGCCGACCTCTTCGACGAAACCCCGGTTGCCAAGGCTGACGCGGTCACCACGAACGACAACACCTCGGTGTTGATCAACGTTCTGGCCAATGACACCGACGCAGACGTCACCGATGTGCTGGCCGTCAAGTCGGTAACGCAAAGCGCCAACGGTGGCTTGGTGGAGATCGTGGGCACACAAGTGCGCTTCACGCCAAACACCAAGTTCCTGAACGGGGTGGACACCTTCACCTACACGGCCGTGGACAAGGGCGGCAATGTGTCCGCGCCCACCACCGTGACCGTCACGGTCAACACGTTCAATGACCCTCCCGCTGTTGACACCGGTGCCAACCAGCCGGCTCTCACGGTGGCTGAGAACACCGCTGCCGGTGCCAGCGTCGGTTTCGCCACCGCCAAGGACCAGGAAGGCAACGCCGTCCTGAACTGGAAGATCACCGGTGGCACGGGCCAAGCCCTGTTCTCCATCAACAGCTTCACGGGTGAAATCACATCCAAGGCAGCCTTCGACTTTGAAGCCACGCCTTCGTACACGCTCGACCTCACGGCGCAAGACTCCGCCGGTCTGACATCCTCGGTCGGCACCGTCACCGTCCAGGTCAGCAACGTCAACGAAGCCGTGACTGTCAGCTCTGGCGCCACCGGCACCATCGCTGAAAACGCCGCCACCGGCACGGTGGCCTACACCGTCACCTCCACCGATGTGGATGCCGGTGACAGCGCTACCTACAGCCTCAAGGCAGGTGGCGACGCAGCCTCCTTCAACATCGACAGCAAGACGGGCGCCGTCACGCTGAAGGCGTCTGCCAACTTCGAGTTGAAGACCTCCTACGCCGTCACCGTGGTGGCAACGGACGCAGGCGGCCTTACCTCCGAGAAGGCCGTGACCATCAACGTCACAGACGTCAACGAAACGCCCACCGTCACTTCCGGCGGCACCGCCTCGATCGCCGAGAACGCAGCGCCCGCCACGGTGGTCTACACAGCCGCAGCCAGCGACGTGGATGCTGGCGATTCGCTCACCTACACCCTGGCCGGTGCAGACGCAGCCGAGTTCAACATCGACGGCAAGACTGGCGCCGTCACCCTCAAGGCGTCGGCCAACTTCGAAGCCAAGTCCGCTTACGCCATCGACGTGGTGGCCACCGACAAGGGCGGCCTGTCCGCCAGCAAGTCGGTTGCTGTCAGCGTGACTGACGTGAACGAGGCGCCCACCTTCGCCGCAGCCACTGCCAAGGCAGCCGACATTGCCGAAAACGGCAAGGCCGGCGCGACGGTGTATACCGCTGCTGCCAGCGACGTGGATGCAGGTGCCAAGATCACCTACTCCCTGGGTGGTGCAGACGCCGCAGCCTTCACGGTGGACGCTGCCACGGGCGCGGTCAGCATCAACGCCGCGGCCAACTTTGAAGCCCAGAAGGCCTACGCTTTTGACGTCATCGCCACCGACAACGGCACACTCACGGCCACCCAGAGCGTCACCCTGGCCGTAACCGACGTCAACGAAGCGCCCACCATCACTTCCGCCGGTGCCGGCGCCATTGATGAGAACGCTGCAGTTGCCACGGTGGCCTACACCGTCACATCTGCTGACGTGGACGCCGGCGACGCCGCCACCTACAGCCTCAAGGCCGGTGGCGACACCGCCATGCTGAGCATTGACTCCAAGACCGGTGCCGTCACGCTCAACGCTTCGGCCAACTTTGAAGTCAAGAACAGCTACGCCTTCACCGTGGTGGCCACGGACAAGGGTGGTTTGACGGTTGAAAAGGCCATCAACGTCGCGGTCAATGACAAGAATGATGCACCGGTGGCCAAGGCGGACGCCACGTCCGTGCTGACCGGCGTGCTGAAGACCATTGATGTGCTGGCCAATGACACCGACGAAGACGCCGGCGACACCAAGACCATCGTTTCCGTCACACAGCCATCCAAGGGCGGTGTGGCCGTCATCAATAACGGCAAGATCGACTACACCTCTGCCGTGGGCTATGTGGGTGAAGACACCTTAACCTACATCATGCAGGATAAGGCCGGGGTGCAGTCCACTGCCGCGGTCACCGTGAGCGTCAGCTCCAACACAGGCGGCACCTCTGGTGACGACACTCTTTACGGCACCACAGCCGCAGAGAACATCGACGGCGCCGCGGGCAACGACACCATCGTGGGTGGTGGCGGCGCCGACACGCTGATCGGCAACGAAGGCAATGACCGGATCACCTACCGTGACACCGTCGCGCAGATCCTGGGCGGCGGCGGTGTAGACACCTTGGTGCTGGACTCGTCCGCAGTTGCGGCCAAGTTCAATTTCAACAATGCTGGCAATCAGCTGACCGACACGCTGATCACCGACACCAATAATGGCCTGAACAAGAGCCTGAACGTGTTGGGGATGGAGAACATTGATGCGACAGCCTCCTCACGGGCCGTCACGATCGATGCGGTGGCGGCGACCACGTCGTCTATCGTTCTGGGTGCTGACAGCGACACCATCACCTCGTTGGCAGCCGCCACGGGCGCACTGAGCATCACGCTCGGCGCAGGTAATGACAATGTGACCGCCGGCGTCTCTGCGGCCTCCATCACGCTGAATGCAGGTGACGGGAACGACACCGTTAGCGCGCCGAATGCCACCGGAACCATCAATGCCAGCATGGGCGCTGGCAACGACTCGATCACATTCAACACTGCAGCTGGCGCCAACGCGAATGGCAGCATTGACGGCGGAGCGGGCAACGACAGTGTGTCAGCTGGGTCGGGCAACGACACCATCACCGGCGGTGACGACAACGACACTATCGCGGCAGGTCAGGGTTCAAACTCTGTCGACGCAGGTGCTGGCAACGACACGGTATCGTCTGGCAATTCCTCGGACACCATCGATGGAGGTACCGGCAACGACACCATCAACGCGGGCGCTGGTAACAACTCTGTGACCGCCGGCGACGGTAACGACAACGTGACCGTGGGCACCGATAACGACACGGTCACCGGTGGGCTGGGCAACGACACAATCGCGGCAGGCACAGGTTCGAACAACGTGGACGCTGGGGACGGTGCAGACAGCATCACCACTGGCGCCGGTGCAGACACCATCACGGGTGGCGTGGGTGCTGACTCCATCAACGGCGGCGGCGGGGCAGATTCGATCCTCAGCGG
>CAISJH010000486.1 GCA_903885585.1 uncultured beta proteobacterium | reverse complement strand
CTTGTCCAGATCGAAGATGTGGCTGGGGCGCCCGAACTCGAACATCACGTAGTTGGAAATGTCCACCAGGGCGCTGACCGAGCGCTGGCCGCAGCGCGCCAGGCGGTCCACCATCCAGGTGGGCGTCTTGGCGGCCGTATTCACCCCGCGCACGATGCGCCCGGAGAAACGGCCGCAAAGATCCGCTGCCTTCACCTCCACAGGCAGCTTGTCCGAGTGCGAGGGGATCACTGGTGTGAACGCGGGTGTCTTGAGCGGTGCGCCGGTCAGCGCCGAGACCTCGCGCGCAATGCCGTACACGCTCAAGGCGTGCCCCAGATTGGGCGTGAGCTTCAGCGTGAAGAGTGTGTCGTCCAAGGCCAGGGCCTGACGCACATCCTGCCCAACGTGGGTGTCTGCCGGCAGTTCCAGCAAGCCGGCGTGGTCTTCCGACAGTTTGAGCTCGCGCGCCGAGCACAGCATGCCGAAGCTCTCCACCCCGCGCAGCTTGCCCACGCCGATCTTGAAAGGCTTGCCGTCTTCTCCCGGAGGCAACTCGGCGCCCACCAGGGCCAGCGGCACCCGGATGCCCGCGCGGGCATTGGGTGCGCCACAGACGATCTGCAACGGCCCCTGAGCGGAGTGCGGTCCGGCATCCACCTTGCACACGCGCAGCTTGTCGGCGTTGGGGTGCTGGATGGCCTCGAGGATCTCGGCCACAACGATGCCATGGAAGGCAGGAGCGACAGGCTTCAACTCCTCGACTTCCATGCCCGACATGGTGAGAAGTTCGGCCAGGGCTTGGGTGGTCAGGGGCGGATCGCAGAACTCGCGCAGCCAGGATTCCGGGAATTGCATCTTGAGGCTCGGAAAGGGTTCGTTCGAGATCAGGGAAGGCGCAAGGCGGCGCTGATCAAAGCAGACTTTTAACGACTCAGCGGCTCAGCGGCTCAGCGGAACTGCGACAGGAAGCGCAGGTCGTTCTCGAAGAAAAGTCGCAGATCGCTGACGCCGTAGCGCAGCATGGTCAGGCGGTCGGGGCCCATGCCGAAGGCGAAGCCGATGTAGCGCTCCGGGTCCAGGCCGTAGTTGCGCACCACGTTCGGATGCACCTGCCCCGAGCCGGCCAGCTCCAGCCAGCGCCCTTTCAGCGGGCCGGTGGCGAACATCATGTCGATCTCAGCGCTGGGCTCGGTGAACGGGAAGTAGCTGGGACGAAAGCGCGTCTCGATGCCGTCGTCCTCGAAGAACCGGCGCAGGAAGTCGGTGAAAACGACCTTCAGGTCCTTGAAGCTGATGTGCTCGCCGATCCACAACCCCTCGCACTGATGAAACATCGGCGAATGCGTGGCATCGCTGTCCACACGGTAGGTGCGGCCCGGGGCGATCACGCGGATCTCGGGCATCGGGTCCTGCCCGGCGTGCGTAGCGGCATGCATGCGGGCGTAGCGCACCTGCATCGGGCTGGTGTGGGGGCGAAGGTTGAGCCAGCGTCCTTCAGCGTCCTTCACGTCCACGTAGAAGGTGTCCTGCATCGAACGCGCCGGGTGGTTCTCCGGGTTGTTCAAGGCCGTGAAACTCATCCAGTCGGTCTCGATCTCGGGGCCTTCGGCCACATCAAAGCCCATGGAGCCAAAGATGGCCTCGATGCGCTCGATCGTGCGGCTGACCGGGTGCAGGCTGCCCTGCCCTCTTTGGCGGCCGGGCAGCGTGACGTCCAGGGCCTGGGCTTTCAACTGCGCCTGCAGCTCAGCATCGGCCAAGGCCTCGCGACGGGCCTGCAGCGCCTGCTCGATGGCGGTCTTGAGGCGGTTGATATCAGCCCCGCGGGACTTCTTCTCTTCAGGGCTCAAAGCACCCAGGCCCTTGAGCAGCTCGGTCACGCGGCCAGACTTGCCGAGGAAGCGGGCCTTGGCGTTCTCCAGTTCGGCCGCGGTGGGAGCGGCATCAAACTCGGACGCAGCCTGCGCGAGCAGGGAATCGAGATCGTTCATCGGATGCGTTGGGGAAAACGACGTCGGAAACGAAAAGAGGCCGCCACGAGGTGACGGCCTCTGGAATGCTTGCAGGCACCGGGGCACAAACCCCAGTGCCCGGTCATCAAGCCAGTTGAGCCTTCACCTTGTCCACGATGCTGGCAAAGCCAGCCGGGTCGTTGACAGCCAGATCGGCGAGGACCTTGCGGTCGATGTCGATCTGCGCCTTCTTCAGGCCGGCCATGAACTTGCTGTAGGTGACGCCCATCGACCGGGAAGCCGCGTTAATACGGGCGATCCACAGTTGACGGAACACCCGCTTGCGGGTGCGACGGTCACGGTAGGCGTACTGACCAGCCTTCATCACCGCCTGCTTGGCGATGCGGAAGACGTTCTTGCGGCGACCGCGGAAGCCCTTGGCGAGCTTCAGGATCTTCTTGTGGCGGGCGTGTGCGGTGACACCACGTTTGACGCGAGGCATGGTTGTGCTCCTTGTTCAGTGGTGGTGGATCAGAGACCGGCAAACGGCAGCATCGCTGCCATGTGGCCCATGTTGGTCTCGTGCACATTGGCCGCGCCGCGCAGATGACGCTTGCGGGTGGTGCTCTTCTTGGTGAGGATGTGGCGCTTGAACGCCTGTCCACGCTTGACGGTACCGCCGGGGCGGACGCGGAAGCGCTTCTTGGCGCTGCTCTTGGTCTTCATCTTGGGCATGACTGCTCCTGTTGTTGGACACCTCTGCAGGCGACCGCATTACGGCGGTACTTGTGGGGCCTGCATCGGCTTGTAGTCGGCTCTTTGGCGGGCTTGCACCCGCTAGAGAACCCTCATCATCAGCCCGCCCCGCTGCCGGAGCCGGCTGTTTCAGCCGCCTGCCGGAAAGCCCGGCAGGCGAGTGATCTTCAAAAAACCTTCATCAACCAACGCTCGTCCTGAAGACGGACTGAGCGCAGTCTCACTTGCGCTT
>CAISJH010000485.1 GCA_903885585.1 uncultured beta proteobacterium | reverse complement strand
GGGTCGGCCAGATCCATGGGCTGGCGGCACATGGCCCACAGCACTTCGTCAGGTACCGGCGTGGGGCCAGGAGAGTGCAGGAAGCGCCGGCCGGGGATGCGATTGACTTTTGAGGAGCTCATACCCGCATCCTATGCCGTGAGACGCGTCGGGCGCTGCCGCCGAAGACGCCGTCCCTCATGACGCCCTCAATGACAGCAGACGCCCCGCGCCAAGGGCAGGACCTGCGCCGCCTTGCGTCCAGGACAACTGACCGTTGACCCACACCGACTCGATGCCGGCAGCGCGCTCCAGCGGGCTGTCGAAGGTGGCGCGGTCGATGATGCGCTCAGGGTCGAAGACGGTGATGTCGGCCCAGGCGCCAGGGCGGATCTCGCCGCGGTCGACGAGCCGAAAGTTGCGTGCCGACAGGCCGGTCATCTTGTGCACGGCCTGTTCCAGCGTGAACAGCCCCTGCTCGCGGCAGTAGTGACCCAACACCCGCGGGAAGGCGCCCCACAGCCTCGGGTGGGGGTGCTGGTCGTGGGGCAAACCGTCAGAGCCGATCATGGTCATGGGGTGAGAAACGATGCGCGCCACGTCGTCCTCGCGCATCTGGAAGTAGCAGGCCCCGCCAGGCTGCAGGCGACGGCAGGCCTCTTTCTGGCTGATACCCCACTCGGCCGCCAACTCCGCCAGCATCCGGCCTGAGGCCTCGGGGTGCGGCGTGGACCAGGTGACCCGCACGTCGATGACCCCATCCACCAGGTCTTCACGCAACACGGTGGACCCTGCCGTGTAGGGATAGGCGTCCAGCGCCACGCGCTGCCTCTGCGCCAGCGACTCGATGTGGGCCAGCGTCTGCGGCGAGCGGCCCCAGTTGGCGGGCCCGGCGCACTTGTGGTGGGAGATGACCAAGGGCACCCCTGCGTCACGGGCGCAGTCGGCCGCTTCGTCCAAGGCGTCCAGGATCGCCTCCATCTCCGTGCGCAGATGCGTGGTGTAGACGCCGCCGTGACGCGCCACCACGCGAGCCAGCGCCGTCACTTCCGACGCAGGCGCGGCGGAGGCCGGCCCGTAGAACAGGCCAGAAGACAGCCCGATGGCCCCCTCGCCCAAGCAGGCGTCCAGCAGTTCAGCCATGCGCGCAATCTCTGCCGGCTCGGCAGCCCGGTCCGTGCGGTCCATGGTGGCAAAGCGCAAGGTGGTGTGCCCCACCAGCAAGGCGGCGTTCACACCGGGTGGACGGGCCTCAAAGGCCTGGCGGTACGCCGCCACGCTGGCATGACGGAACGACTGCTCACCCAGCAGGTTCAGCGGTGGCGCTGGCGCGTCGGTCACCAAGGGCACGAGCGAGATGCCGCAGTTGCCGGCCACCACCGAGGTGACGCCCTGCGAAAGCTTGGGCGCCATGGTGCGGTCCTGCAGCAGCAGCGCGTCGTCATGCGTGTGCACGTCGATGAAGCCCGGGGCCACCACCAGGCCGCGGCAGTCGATGGGTGTGACGTCAGCGCTTGCCGGCAGCGGCAGGTCTTGGCCTACCGCGGCGATGCGGCCTTCGTGGATCAAGACATCGGCTTGGATGCGCAGTGCGCCTGTGCCGTCGATGACGGTGCCACCCCGCAGCAGCGTGAAAGGCGCTTTGGCGGCAAACGTGGCAGAGACGGTGTCGACATGCAGACTCAATTGGGTTCTCCCCAGGGGACGAAAGGATGGGGTCGGGTGTCCAGCCCATGGGTGGTCAACACCTGCCGCACGCGAGCCAGCCGGTGTTCGGCCTGCGGTCCGATCTGCTGAGCCACCAGCACGGTCAGCACCTCGATCACGGTCAGGTGGGCCAGGTAGGCCTCGGTACCCACGTGCATCACCGGGTCGTCGGGCACCTGCAAGGCCACCGCCAGGTCGGCCAGCCTCGCCAGGGCCGAGTGAGCCTGGGTGAGCGCGATGACACGGGCGCCCTGCCCCTTGGCCACGTCCACCGCCTCCAGCAAGGACGGCATGCCGCCCACGTGTGACACGGCCAGGGCCACATCGCCCGGGCCGAGCATGGCGGCAGAAGCCAACTGGTGATGGGGATCGGGCCAGGCCGTGGCCGCAACCCCCAGCCGGTGCAGCCGGGACTGCAGATCAGCCGCCATGAAGCCCGAGGTGGCTCCCACGCTCCAGCAGGCGACGTGACCGGCCTGGGCGACGGCCATCGCGGCGGCCGCCAGCAGGCTGGCGTCCAACTGGGAGCGCAGGCCTTCGATGGTGGCCGCCGCACTGCCCACCACCTTGGCCACCACTTGCGCGGGAGGGTCTGAGCGCCGCACGCGCCGGTGCAGGGGCGGCACGGCGGAAGCTGCTGCTACGTTGGCGACGCCCGCAGCGTCACGCGCCAGGTCTCGGGCCAGGGCCAGCCGGAACTCCCTCAACCCGGCAAAGCCGAGGTCGCGCGCACTGCGCATCAGCGTGGGCAGCGAGCAGCAGCTGCGCTGCGCAAGACGGGCAAAGCCTTCATCCAGGGCGCGCTGCGGGTCGGCCATCACCAACACCAGGGCTTCACGGCGGGCGCGGGGCAAGGCGGCGTCATCGGCTTCGACGAGACGCCGGATGCGCTCGCGAAGCCCGGGGGCCGTTGCGGCGTTCAGCATGGAACCCTGCACCCGGCGCTGACCACAGGCTGTGGGATGGAGCGCATGTTCAGAAGCAGGTGGTGAGTGCGTCCACCACCGTGCCCTGGTCGTCGATCATCGCCATCCAGCGCCACTTGTCGAAGGTGGTGCAAGGGTGGGAGATGCCCAGCGCCACGCGGTCGCCCACCTTGAGAACGCCGGACTCGTCACCCAGGCGGAGATACGCATGCTGATCGTTCATGCCCGAGATGGTCCACGCGGGGGGCGTGCGCTGCGGCTGGCGCGAGCCTGCCGGGCACCAGCGCACCGGCACCGGCATCTCGATGTCATACGACAAGTCGCGCCGGCCCCCGGTGAGCAGCGCCAGGCCCGGTTCGGGCGTGGACTGCACCATGGTCCACACCTCCAGCGCGGCTTCCAGCCCGCGGTCACATCCGATACGCCGGTTGACGGCACCGACCAGGCGACGGTAGTTGCCATCGTCATGGGTGATGTAGCAGCCTGACCGCAACACGCCCACCACAGGGCGCGACAGCGCAGGCTTCAAGGCGGGCGCCACCAGATCGAAGATGCCGGAGCCCCCCGCCGAGATGATCAGTTCAGGCGTATCGAAAAGGCCTTCGGCCTCCAACTGCCGGGCCAGGGCATGCACCCGGGTCATCAAGGCCTGGGCTGAGGCGCGGTCGGCCTCGTCCTCACCTTTCACGCCCAGCCCCTCGTAGCACTCCACGCCGGCCAACAGCACGGCCGGGCTGGCATGGGCAGCACGCGCCAGCTCCACGGCCTCATCATGGCCGCGCACCCCCGTGCGCCCACCCGGCACGCCCACCTCCACCAGCACCTCCAAGGGGCTTGGCAGACGCAGCGACTCGATCATCAGCAGCTGCGCATGCGAGTCCAGCAGAAACACCACCCGCAAGTCAGGGGTCTGCGTCAACAAGCGCGCCACTTCCACCAGATCCACGGCCTGCAGCACCTGGTTGGCGATCAGCGTGCGCCGCGCCCCGGCCTGCACCGCCACCCGCAACTGCGCGATGGTGGCCACGGTGATGCCCCAGGCTCCTTGATCGAGCTGGGCCTGGAACAGCTGCGGCGACATGGTGGTCTTGCCGTGCGGCGCAAAGGCGATGCCTTGCTCTTCCACGAAGTGCTGCATCCACTGCAGGTTGTGCCGCAGTTGCGGCACCTTCACCACCGCCAGCGGCAGCGGCAGATCGCCTGCCCAGACGTTCCAGCCCCGCGCCGCCACCTGGGAGCGCCGCAACGGCGCGGCGCCGTGCGGGAAGCCCTTGAGCCAAGGGCCCAGCCAAGGGTCCAGGAGGTCTTCGATATCGGTCATGGTCTTGGTGGCTCGCGTAAGGACTCAGTGGGTGCGTTGCAGCCGCGGATCCAGCAGGTCACGCACACCGTCACCCAACAACTGCAGGGAAAGCGACGTCAACACGATGGCCAGGCCGGGGTACAGCACCACACCCAGGGACGTGTGGGCGTAGGTCTGGCTGCCGGCCACCATGGTGCCCCAGGTGGGCACCTCGGGTGGCATACCCACGCCCAGGAAGGACAGTGCAGCCTCGGCCAGGATCGCGTACGCAAAGATGAACGAAGCCTGCACCAGCAGGGGCGACGTCAGCTGAGGCAGCACGTGCCGGAACAGCACGCGTGCATCGGTCATGCCCAGCGCCCGCGCCGCCTCGATGAAAGGCAGCTCGCGCACCACCAGCGTGGAGGCACGCACGACGCGCGCAACCCGGGGGGTGTAGACGAGGCTCAGTGCGAGCACCACGTTCCAGGCCGAGGGCCCCAGGATGGCCACCAAGGCGATGGCCAGCAGCAGGTCAGGCAGCGCCATCATGGCGTCCACCAGGCGCATGAGGGGCGCCTCCAGGGCTCGGACAAAGCCCGCCAGCAGGCCCAGCACGGTGCCGGCCAAGGTGGCAGCCAGCGCGGTGACGGCCGCGATCGCCATGGAATGCCGACCTCCCGCGGCGATGCGCGCCAGCAGGTCGCGGCCGAGCTCATCAGTGCCCAGCCAGTGGTCGGCCGATGGCGGCTTCAGGCGGGACAGCACATTGGTATCGGCGGGGTCCAGGGTTGCAACCCAGGGGAAGACCCAGGACAGCAGCAACAAACCCGTCAGCGTCACGGCCGCCAGGAGCACGGTGCGGCGCTGGAACAGGCGAGACAGCAGCAGCCGGTTCACAACCGCACCCTTGGGTCCACCACCGCATACAGCAGGTCGACCAGAAAGTTGATCAGCACGTACAGGCCCGCCACTACGAGCAGGGCACCCTGGATCACCGGGTAGTCACGTCGCATCACGGCATTCACCACCAGACTGCCGACGCCGGGCAGCCCGAAGACCGTCTCCGTGACGACGGCTCCGCCGATCATCAGCGCCACGGTCAGCCCGATCACCGTCACGATGGGCACCAGCGCATTGCGCAGCGCATGCTTGAGCACCACCACCGTCTCGCCAAGCCCCTTGGAGCGCGCGGTACGGATGTAGTCCTCGGTCATCACCTCCATCATGGCGGCACGGGTGAAGCGCAACACCAGCGTGGAGTTCAGCAGCCCCAGCACCGCCGCGGGCAGCACCAGGTGGCGTAGACGCTCGGCCAGTGCGGCACCGGGCTCGCCGTAGCCTGACACCGGAAACCAGCCCAGCGAGACCGCAAAGGCCTGCATCATCAACAGGCCCAGCCAGAAGCTCGGGATGCTGGCGCCGAGCATCGCCACCGTGCTGAGGAACTGATCGAGCGGCCCCCCTCGAAAGACGGCACTCGCAATGCCTGCAGGTACCCCGATCAGCGCGGCCAGGGCCACCGCCAGGAATGCCAGCCACAAGGTGGGCTCGGCGCGCTCCAGCAAGGCTTGGGTGACCGGCCTCTGCAGGAAGATGGAGTCGCCCAGGTCGCCCCGTGCCACCTGCCCCACCCAGACCGCAAACTGCACCGCCACCGGTTGGTCCAGCCCGTAACGGACCTTGGCCCGCTCCACGTCGGCCGGGGTGGCCTGGTCACCCAGCAGCACCGAGACGGGATCGCCCGCCGCCACGCGGGTGAGCCCGAAGACGATCACGCCCACGAGCGACATCACGGCCAGCATGCCCGCTAGCCTGGAGAAGAGAAACTTCAACATGTGTGCCTATGCGCCGCACTTGAAAGCAGGCCCGACAGCAGGCCTGGCAGCCGGTGCGGCCGCACACCTGGCAATCCACCAGGCGGCGCCAACGGTGGCCTGCACAGCGGCCAAGCCTTCAAGCGCGGTCGCTCAGAACACCAGCCTTCACTTGAGCTTGGTGTTCCAGAAGAAGGGCCAGGTGGCCGGCTGGTAGTTGTCCAGACTGGGCGACTTGGCCGCCAGACTGCTGAACTTGCCCACGTTGATGTAGGGCACCTCTTCGTAGACCACCTTCTGCACCGCCCCCCACAAGGCGCCGCGCTTGGCAGCGTTGGGTTCCTGGTTGAAGGCGGCCAGTGCAGCCTTCTTGGCCGGCGAGTCCCACCAGCCCGGTGCTCCATCGCCGAGTTGCGGCGGGGACAGCATGGGTTCGGGGAACTGGCCGGAATGCGTGATGTAGATGTCCCAGAGCTTGGGGTCGCCACGGCGCTGGATCAGTGTGGCCCAGTCCACCACCATCAGCTCGGGCTTGAAGCCGGCGCGCTTGAGCTGCTCCGCCATGATGAGCGCCATGTTGTGATGGAACTCGAACTGGCGGCTGGTGAGGATGCGCACCGCGTCACCCTTGTAGCCGGCTTGAACGGCCTGGCCGCGAGACTTGTTGGCGTTGGCCTCGTTGTAGAGCTCGGTGCCGGCATCGGAGTGGAACGGCGTGCCCTTGGGGAAGTGCTGCGCCTCGGCCGTGAAGAAACGGGTGTCGCCAAAGCCGGCGGCCAGCATCTGGCCTGGGCCCAGCGCAGTTTGCACGGCGCGACGCATAGGCTGCGAGGCCATCACACCCTCCTTGGTGTTGAACACCAGGTAGGGGAAGCCGAAGGAAGCCGTCATCACCGGCAAGGTCTTGCCCGCGGCTTTCTCCAGGCGCGGCAGTGCCTCCAGTGGCAGCAGATCGGCAAAGTGGTACTGGCCGGCCAGTGACCCCTCCACGCGTGTGTTGGGGTTGGGCACGGGCAGGAAGCGAAGCTCCTCCACCAGCGCCTCGCGCTTGCCGGCGTAACCGCTCGGCGCTTCCTTGCGCGCGCTGTAGGCCTCAAAGCGGCTGAGCAGCACGTACTGGTCGGGGCGGCGCTCACGGAAGCGGTACGGCCCGGTGCCAATGAACTGGGTCAGCGGCTGCGCGATCGACTCCTTGGCCATGATGACCGCCATGCCGCTGGGTAACGCGAGTTGAGGCAGTAGCGGCGCGTAGGGCTTCTTCAGCACGATCTCCACGGTGTGCGGGCCCTTGGCAGCCAAGGTCTCCACCTCCTTGGCCAGCGACTTGCCGCGCGGCGCCATGTCCATCCAGCGCTTGAGGCTGGCCACCACGTCATCCGCATCCAGATCACGCCCACTGTGGAGCTTCACCCCCTTGCGCAGGGGGATGGTGTAGCGCAGGCCGTCCTTGGAGACCGTGGGCATGGACTCAGCCAACATCGGCGCCACGCCCCACTTGCCATCAAACGTGTAAAGCGTCTCGTAGACGTGCTGCATGATGGTGCCCACCAGGTCGGCGGTGGACGCCATCGGGTCCAGCGAGGGCGGTTCGGCCACCATGGCCAGGTTCAAGGCCGACTTGGGGGTCTGCGCCAGCGCCGGCCCGACGGCCAGACCAGCCACCGCCAATGCGGCAGGCATGCCCAGTGACAGTGCGCGACGGGTCATGGAATTCAAGGTCATGAGGCCTCCTGGCTTGGCGTTGGGCGGGGTTTGAAAGAACTTTTCAGTCGACAAGGGTCTGCTGCTGGCGATGAGCGCCGAGTTTCCTGCAGAAGAATACGCAGAGTAATACCAGACCATCAATGCGGCAAAACCCGGATGGACTGGGCCAAGTCTGAAAGTAACTTTCACAGACGGCGCCTGTCCGCGGCACCACTGTCCTCTCCGGCCCCCCCCCAACTCTCCAACCCCAAGAACGGACTTCCCATGCCTCTCGAATTTCTCGGCAACCCGCCCCTGGCCTCCGACCGCCAGGTACGCCCCTTCTCCCCAGCCGTGCGCGCAGGCGACTTCGTCTATGTGTCCGGGCAGGTGCCTGCCGACGACAAGGGTGAGATCGTGACGGGTGGCATCGAGGCGCAGACGCGCCAGGTGTTTGCCAACATCCGAAGCGTTCTGTCGCTGGCGGGCTGCACGCTGGAAGACGTGTGCAAGTGCACCGTGTGGCTGGATGACGCGCGCGACTTCGGCGCCTTCAACCGCATCTACATGGAGCAGTTTCCCGGCCCCAAGCCGGCCCGTTCCACCACCGAGGCGCGCCTGATGGTGGACGCCAAGGTGGAGATCGAGGTCGTGGCCTGGAAGCCGGTGGCGGCCTGACCTCGCGCCGCGCATACAGCAGCGCGGAGCCGCCCGCCACAGTCCCCGAACAGAAACTGTGATCGGGCAGAGCTAAAGCGTGTTGACCAGATGGCCACCGTCCACCACGATGGTGCTCCCGGTCATGTAGGACGAGGCGTCGCTGGCCAACAGAAGCAAAGGCCCGTCGAGTTCGTGCAGCCGGCCGATGCGCTGCATGGGGATGCGCGCCGCCAAGGCCTTGCCGGTGTCGCTCTTCAGCAGATCCTTGTTCAGCTCGGTCTCGAAGTAGCCCGGCGCCAGGGCATTCACGCGGATGCCGGTGCCGGCCCATTCGAGGGCCAGAGCCTGGGTGAGCTGGATAACGGCCGCCTTGGAGGCTGCATAGGCCGCCACTCCCGCACGCACGCGCAGGCCCAGGATGGAGGCGACATTGATGATGGTGCCCGGCCGGCCAGCGGCTTGCAAGCGCCGTGCGGCGCACCGTGCCACGGTCCAAACACCGTTGAGGTTGGTGTCGATGACCGCACGCCAGTCGGCCTGCGTCATCTCCGTGCTGGGCCCGCGGGCCACCACCCCAGCGTTGTTGACCACGATGTCGGGCAGGCCCAGGGCCGAGGAGATCGCGTCCAGGCACTGCTCGACGCTCTCCTCTGACCCCACGTCCATGGGGAAGGCCTGCACAGTCGCTGCCGGCATTTGGCTTTTCACGTCCACCGTGAGGGCATGGGCCACTTCGTGGCCCACTTCGATGCGCCGCCCCGCGATCGCGACCCGGGCGCCATGGGCGGCCAACACCTGCGCGAAGGCCAGCCCCAGGCCACTGAAGCCACCGGTGACCAAGGCGGTGCGACCCTGCAGGTCGGCATGAATGTCAGATGCTAGGGTCTGGGCGGTGGCTGCCATGGATCACACCTGTGTTCGTGTTCTGCACGCGATCATGCCAGCAGGCCACGCGCCAGCGTGCACGGGCGTGGATCTACAGTACGCCGCCGGCAGAGCTGCTGTGAAGTTTGTGCACGCAGAGTTACAAGGCTGTCGTGAGACAGGCTTCAGGCGCGGCATGATCACACACGGTCCACCCCTGCGCCGCCACCTGGGAGCGGCGTAACGGCGCAGCGCCATGGGGTAACCCTTGAGCCAAGGGTCGAGCAGGTCGTAAGTGTCGAACGCGGTCATGTCAAGAGGGCGCAAAGCAGACGGCTGGGCGCCGCCCGCGTACGGTAGCCCCATGCCCCGGCCTCGCCCTCAGCGAGCAGGCCCGCTGTGCGCAGCGTCAAGCTCCCCAGACCTCGCGCAGCACCCTCAGCCAGTTCTCGCCCATGACGCGGCGGTTGCGCGTCTCGCTCCAGCCCCGGCGCTCCATGGCCGCTGTGAGGTTGGGGAAGTCACCGATGGTGCGGAAGCCTTCCGGGTTCAGGATCTCGCCGAACTCGGTGAGCTTGCGCGTGCGGCCCTTGTCGCGCGTGATCCAGTCAAAGAACTCCGGGCCCCAGCCCTGGGTGAAGTCGGTACCGATACCGACCTGCTCCTCGCCCACGAGGTCGATGACGTATTCGATGGCGGCCACGTAGTCATCCACCACCGCCTTGGCGCCTTGCGGCAGGAAAGGCGTGAACATCGTCACCCCGACGAAGCCGCCGCGTTCGGCAATGAAGCGCAGCTGCGCGTCGCTCTTGTTGCGCGGGTGCGCCTTCAGCCCGGCCGGCAGGCAATGGGTGTAGGCCACCGGCTTGCTCGAGGCGCGGATCACGTCCTCGCTGGTTTTCGCACCCACATGCGACAGATCGCACAGGATGCCCAGGCGGTTCATCTCCGCAACCACCTCGTGGCCGAACTCCGACAATCCGCCGTCATGCTTCTCGTAGCAGCCGCTGCCCACCCAGTTCTGGGTGTTGTAGGCCATCTGCATCACGCTGACGCCCAGCGCCTTGAACAACCCCAGGTACTCCAGCCGGTCCTCGATGCCCGACAGGTTCTGCCAGCCCAGGATGATGCCGGTCTTGCCCTCGGCTTTGGCGCGGTGGATGTCGGCCGTGGTGAAGACCTGGGTGATCAGATCGGCGTGGTCGCGGAAGTGCCGCTGCCAGTGCACGATCTGGTCCATGCTGTCGCGGAAGTTCTCCCAGATCGAGCAGGTGCAGTTGGCGGCGGTGATGCCGCCGCGCCGCATGTCCTCGAAGACCGCCCGGTCGAAGCGGGAGATGTTCAGGCCGTCGATGACGAGGGCCCGTTCGTGCAGAGATGTGCTCATCAGCCCCTCCATTCAATCGTGGTCTGAACCGCCACCTGGGCGGCCCGCAACTCAGCCCTTGAACTCCTTGTTCCAGCGCTCCAGCCAGCCGGCGATGTTCTTGGCCTGGTAGGCGTAGTCGACGTTGTTGAAGCTCTTGGCCTGATCGGGTGTGAAGTCGATGGCCGCCTTGACCTCGGGGGTGAGTTCGGCATTGGTGGTCGACGGCGCGTACATCGAGGCGGCCGCGTACTGGCCCACACCCTTGGGGTCGAGCAACGAGTTCAGGTAATGGTAGCCCGCCTCCTTGTTGCGCGCCTTCTTGGGCATGGCAGCACCGAACACGATGGTGATCGCCCCTTCCTTGGGGTAGGACGAGCGTACCGACACACCGTCCTTGGCCCACTGGGCGATGCGGGCCGAGTAGTTGGCGGCGATCCATACCTCTTCGCTGGCGAAGCCGGCGGCCATCTGCTGGTGCGTGGGGTAGATGCGCGGCTTCATCGACTGCTTCATCTCGGCCAGCTTGGCCCAGGCCGGGTCGACGTTGTTCATCTTGCCGCCGCCCACCAGCGCGGCCATGTAGATCCAGTTGAAGAAGCTCTGGTCCAGCACGCCCAGCTTGCCCGCGTACTTGGGGTTCCACAGGTCGGCCAGCGAGGTGGGCGGCTCCTTGATGAACTTGGGGTTGTAGGCGATGGTCACGCCACCGAACACCCAGGGCACGAAGTACGGCGAGCGCAGCGGCGCGCGCACGTTGGCCAGGTTGGGAATCTTGGAGGCGTCCAGCGTGTCCCACAAACCCTGCTCGTTAAGTTCGAAGGCGTCGGCACCGCTGAAGTGGGCGATGTCGATGGTGCCGCGCGGCAGGTTGCGCTCGGCCAGCAGCTTGGCCTTGCGCTCGGGCTCGAGGTTCAGCGCCCGCACGATCTTGATGCCCTTGCTTTCCACCAGCGGCGCCTCGATGAAGCGCACGGTGCGGTCGTTCCAGTCGCCCCCCCAATTGGTGACGGTCAACTCGCCGCTCTGCGACCAGCCCAGGCGCGGGGCCAGGGCCAGACCGGCGGCCGCGCCGGCGGCTTGCAGCAGATGCCGACGCTCGGCGGAAAGGAGGGACTTGCGGTCAGTGAATGTCATGGGATACCTCTTGGCAGTGAAGAAGAAAGAGACAGGCACAAAGCGGACTGGCCCGCGCGCCGGCGCTGCATCACTTGAAGCAGCGCCGGCATCGCAGGCCCAGTCCCCGGGGGAACAGGAAGAACGGGAGAGAAGAACTCAGGCGGCCTTGGCAAGGCTGGGGGCTCCCACCTCGTCGAGGTAGCGCAGGCAGCGCTCGGTGGTCTCGACGTCGCCGAACTTGGCGTCGATGTCGAAGAGATTCCACAGCACGGCGCCGGGCACGCGGTCGCCGATGGCCTCCTTGACCGCAATGGTGCGGAAGCCGTCGGCCAGGCCGTCGCAGATGGTCTCGCGCACGCATGCCGAGGCGGTCACGCCCGTGACGAGGATGGTGTCCACTCCGGCGGCGCGCAAGAAGCCCGCCAGGTAGGTGCCGTGGAAGGCACTGGCGCGCTTCTTGACCAGGACCTGCTCACCTTCGATGGGGGCGATGCGCGAGTCGATAGCCCACAGGTTCGTGTCCTTCTCGGACACCACATCCACGGGGATCTTGTCGTGCCACAGGCCCATGTCGGTGTGGGGGTTCTTGCGGTCGGTGATCTGGTAGCAGGTGGTCACGTGCACCACGGGCAGGTTGTACTTGCGGAAGGACTTCAGCAACTGCTGCATCGACGGGATGATCTGGTCATCCACATGCTCGCAGGTGAACGGGTTGCCCGGGCGGGTCCAGGCGTTGGCCAGGTCCACGCTGATCAGGGCCGGCTTGCGGCCGAAGCCCACGCGGCGCTGGAAGCCGCGGGCCTGATAGCGGCGCGTGGCCTCGGCAAACGCGGCCTCGAGGGTTTGTTCGAGATGCTTGTTGAAATCGGCGTCGGACATGAGGGTCTCCTGGTGGGCTGGAAGGGATGGGGTCGGATGGAAAGGTTCGGATGGGCAGCGCGTTTGATCGATCAACATGCATGGTAGGCATCTGTCGGCCATGATTGATATCAATTGATGCATCATTGATGCAAAATGTGAAACAGTTATGTTGCCACCTGTCACTAGCACACCGCCCGCCCTGAAGTTCGACATGCGCCAGGCAAGGGCCTTTGTGCTCGTGGCCGAGGAGCTGCACTTCGGACGGGCCGCCGAGCGGCTGTACATGTCCCAGCCGGCCTTGAGCCGCGCCATCCGGCAGCTCGAGGAAGGCGTGGGCGTGCCGCTGCTGGAGCGCTCCACGCGCCGCGTGCGCCTGACGCCGGCGGGTGACGCCTTCGCGGCGGAATGCCGCCTGGCCCTGGGCCACCTGGGGCGCGCCGTCAGCGCCGCCCACAACGCCGCCGAAGGCCAGGAGGGCCGCCTGCGCGTGGCCTACATGGACTTCGCCATCAATGGCCGGCTGCCGCAGATCCTGCAGGCCTTCCGCGCTAAGCATCCGCGCGTGGCCATCGACCTGCAGTTCATGGCCACGGCCTTGCAGCACCCGGCGCTGCTCGAAGGCCGCATAGACATCGGCTTCATCATTGGCGAGTTCGACAGCCCGCAGGTGGTGAACCTGCTGGTGGAGCAGGAGGACTTCGTCGCCCTGCTGCCCGAGGGCCACCGGCTCGCCGCGATGTCCAAGGTGCGTGTGGGCGACCTGGCCACCGAGCCCTTCGTCGTGGGCAACGAGGCCACTTACAGCAGCTTTCGCACGCGCATGTTCTCGGTGTGCCACGCGGCGGGGTTCTTCCCGAACATCGTGCAACAGGCCTCCAGCACCGCCGGCATCCTGGGCATGGTGGCTGCCGGGGCGGGGGTGTCCATCTTTGGCGGCAGCGCCCGCAACCTGCAGCGCACAGGGGTGGTGATCAAGCCGCTGGCCGATGCCCGCGAAACCATCCCCACCTTTGCAGCCTGGGTGGCGGACAACCCCTCAGCAGTGCTGCGCCGCTTTCGCGACGCGGTGCTGCTGCACGCCCAGATGCGGTGACGCCGTGCTCTGCGGGCGGCGTTTCAATCCACCAGCACGCAGTCTGCCGGCTTCCAGCACAGGTGCAGCGCCGTGCCCGGCTGGCTGGGCACCGCCGTCTCGGCGGAAGCGGCGCTGACCAGCAGCCGCTGCCCGGTGGCAGTCTCGACGTCGTACTCGGTCAGCGGGCCCAGGTAGGTGGCGCTGCGCAGCGTCACCGGCAGTGCGTTGGCG
>CAISJH010000484.1 GCA_903885585.1 uncultured beta proteobacterium | reverse complement strand
TGGCCCGCATCATGCGCGACGTTCAAGAGGTGGCCCAGGCGACCTCCCCGCAGGAGATCGACCAGGCCATGAAGCATCTCCACGAGCTGGAGAAGAAAGTGCTGGCCGACCTCAAGCTGGCACAGGAGCGCTACCTGGGTCCGCGCGCCGAAGTGGAAGCGCTGATCACCGCAGTGACGCAATGGCAGCCGCTGCTGGAGCGCCTGGCTGAACTCAAGCGGGCGGGCCAGCATGAGGACGCCAAGGCCTTGATCCAGGGTGACATCAGCAAGCGGCTGGAAGCTATCGACGCGCAGGCGATGAAGATCTACCAAGCCGCCTTCAAGCGGGCCGAGGTCATGCAGCAGGAGGCCCAGGCCGAGCGCGACATGGCGGCCACGGTGTCGGTGGTGGTGGGCATGCTGGCCGTGCTGACCAGCCTGAGCCTGGCCGTGGCCCTGACGCGCATCCAGACCCGGCCTCTGCAGCAGGCGGTGGAGGTGGCCCGCGCCGTGGCCAGCGGTGACCTCACACGCCAGATCACGGCCGAAGGTCAGAACGAAGCCGCCAAGCTGTTGCGTGCCCTGCAGGAAATGCAGTCCTCCCTGGCCCGCGTGGTGGGCGCCGTCAGGCAGGGGGCGGAGGTGGTGGCCTCGGCCAGCGAGCAGATCGCCCAGGGCAACCAGGACCTCGCCCAACGCACCCAGGAGACGGCAGCCGCCCTGGAGGAGACGGCAGCCTCGGCCGAGGAGCTGGGCAGCACGGTGGGCCACAACGCCGACAACGCCCGCGCTGCCAACCAGCTGGCCCGTCAGGCCTCGGAAGTGGCCACTCAAGGGGGGCAGGTGGTCGGCCAGGTGGTGGACACCATGCGCGGCATCAACGAAAGCAGCCGCAGGATCGCCGACATCATCGGCGTCATCGACGGCATCGCCTTCCAGACCAACATCCTGGCACTCAACGCGGCAGTGGAGGCCGCCCGCGCCGGCGAGGCAGGCCGCGGCTTTGCGGTGGTGGCCAGCGAGGTGCGCAGTCTGGCGCAGCGCAGCGCAGGGGCGGCACGCGAGATCAAGGCCCTGATCTCGGCCAGCGTGGCCCGCGTGGAGCAGGGCTCGCAGCAGGTGGACGCTGCGGGCGCCACCATGAGCGAGGTGGTGGCCGCCATCGGCCGCGTGACCGACCTGATGGGCGAGATCAGCGCCGCCACCACGGAGCAGAGCACCGGCATCGGCCAGGTGGGTGCGGCAGTGTCGCAAATGGAGCAGACCACGCAACAGAACGCCGCGCTGGTGGAGGAGAGCGCGGCGGCCGCGGAGTCGCTGGCCGAGCAGGCGCAGGCTCTGGTGGCCGAGGTGGACATGTTCAAGCTGGGGGCGGGCGCGGCACACACCACGGCCTTGCGCAAGACCACGCTGAAGAGCGCGTCGGGTCACGGCGCAGCACCCGCTACGGCGCGGGCTCCTGCACCGCGGGCTGTGGCTGCGCCACCTGCAAAGGCCCATCTGGCCAGCCCTGGCAGACCCTTCATCGCCGCACCTGCCTCATTGGGCGGGGCTGCCGGGCGCCCTGCCTTGGCGGCCGCCCCCTCCAAGCCGCAGGCCTCTGACGACAGCGGGGACTGGACAACGTTCTGAACGCCTCACAATGGGGTGAGGCGGCCGGACCGACACGGCACTCACGCCCATGCCGGCTCTGGAGGTGGGCAAACAGTCAGGGCCGGCGCGGCATGCGCCAGGGCAGCATCAGGCGCACGGGCAGCGAGACCACCCGCGGCACATCCAGCGTCTCATGGATGGACACCACCTCTTCGCCCAGCAGGCGGGAGGCGATCTGCGAGCGCACGTAGAAGGGCGTGTCCTCCAGCGTGCGCATCAGGCGCGGGGCCGGTGAGGGCTCGCCGCGCACCTGCCGCGCAATGCGCCAGGCCGAGGTGGGCAAGGGGTGCCGCGGCGGCGCCTCAAAGGGCTCGTGGCTGCCATCGGGCCGAAAGCGCCGGGCGATGACCCGCTCGGGCCCCTGCAGTGGGCGCACGTCGTAGATGACCGAGGTGTCGCCGTTGGCCATGGTGGCGCGCGACCAGTCCCAATCGTTGAACGCGCGGTCCACGGGCTCGTCACCTTCGTTGGAGTCCATGTAGGCATGCCCTTGCCAGTGCAGCGCGGGGTGCGACAGCGCCACCTCGATGCGCGCACAAGGTGCGATCGGCCCCCAGCGATGCCGACCCGCGGCGTCCAGCGGGGCCACAAAACGGCACAAGGCCGGCGGTGTCACCCTCACCTGGCCCCGCACCCGCAAGGGGATGGGTGCGCCACGCTCGTCGATGTCCACCACCAGCGAGGTGCCATCCCAGTGCACGCGGCTCGGCCCGATGACGAACTCCCGCTCGTTGCGGTGGACGTGGCGACGGCCGCGCTCCGTCATTGCCCAGCGCTTGCCACCCTCGCCGTAGAGGGCCACGTTCAGGGCGCAGAAGTTCTCGGGGTCAGGTCGGCCTTGGGCTCGGGCCCAGGCGTAGTACGGCGAGAAGACGCTGCCGACGAAGGCGATGACGGTCAGGCCGTGTCGGCCGTCGTCACTGAGCGCGTCGAAGTACCACCAGAGATAGCCCCCCGGCGGGACCGGCTGGTCGAATCGAGGTGCGCCATCACGGCCCCGGCCGCCAGCTGGCCCGACAGGGCCGCCATCGGCACACCCGGGCCCGGGTGCACGCTGCCCCCCGCCAGGAACAGGCCCGGTAGCGCGCTCATCGAGCCCGGCCGGCGGAACAGCGTCATCCAGCCATGCGTGGCCGGGCCGTACAGCGCTCCCCCAGTGGCCGGGAACAGGCGTTCGAAATCCGCCGGTGTCGTGGCCACCCTGCGGGCCGGCTCCTCGATCTTCAGGCCGCAGTGCTGCATCAAGGCCAGGCTGCGGTTCAGGCATGGGTCGGTCTCCGGGGCGTCGAAAGGTCGGCGGTCGCCGTCGGCCGGCGCGTTGACAAGGCACAGAAGGCGCTCCGCTCCCGACGGCGCGGTGGCGCGGTCGTCGCGGTCCTGGGCACACACGTACACGGTACCCCGGCGCGGCAGCTGGCGTGCACGGAAGATGTCGTCGAACTCACTGGCGTAGTCATCGTCAAAGAAGACGTTGTGGCGCACCAAAGGGAAGCCGCTGGTGCGGCCATGCACCGCCCAGGTCACGGCCGACAGCGAGCGCTGATGGTGCGGCGTGGACGATACCGATCGCTCGACCTCCAGCCCCAGCAGCCCTTGGGCCAGCGCGTTGGTGTCACCGTTGTACACGACCACGTCCGCGTCCAGCACCTCGCCGCCCTCCAGCCTGACACCGGTGACACGGCCGTGCTCGACGACGATGCGCTCGCAGCGCTGGTTGTAGAGCTGGCGCGCGCCGCGTTGGGCCGCCAGGCCGCTCAGCGCCTGGGCCAGGGCGTGCATACCGCCTTCCACCGCCCACACCCCGCTCTGCTCCACATGGGCGATCAGCATCAGCGTGGCAGGTGCCTGCCAGGGTGAACCACCGCAGTAGGTGGCATAGCGTCCGAAGAGCTGGCGCAGCCGCGGATCGCGGAAGTGCTTGCCCAGACGGGCCCACAACGTGGCAAAGGGACCCAGTGCCGCCAGGGTCTTGAGCCCGCCTGGGCCCAGGTCCCGGATCATGCCGGCCAGCGTGGGCCGGGGGCTGCGCAGGGCAGGTGTCTCGAGCTGTTCGTACACCGCCCGCGCCTCGGCACAGAAGGCGAGGTAGCGCCGCGCGTCCTCGGGGCCGGCAAAGCGGCCAATCTCCTCGGCACTGTGCTGCACATCGGCCAGCAGGTCGAGCCGCTGGTCGCCGCTGCGCCAGGCGTGGCGCGCCAGCACCTGCAGGGGCTTGAGGCGCAACAGCTCGTCCACCGAGGTGCCGGCATCGGCCAGGATCTGCTCGAACACCCAGCGCATGGTGAAGACCGTGGGCCCGGCGTCCACACGCACATCGCCCAGGGCAATCTGCCGCATCTTGCCGCCCGGGCCGGGAGCGGCCTCCACGAGGGTGACCTCCAGCCCTCGGCAGGCCAGCAGCAGCGCGCTGACCAGGCCGCCCACACCCGCACCGATCACCACTGCACGCTCAGCCAAGCGTCACCCCTTTCCACTGACCCTGCATGTACAGCGGGACGAAACGCACGAACATGGACTCCGAGAAGTAGCGCCCGTCGTAGGCGGCATGGATGGCGGCCAGATGGGCGCCGCTGCGGGCATAGGTGTCCATGTGTGACTGGCTTTGCCACAGGCTGAAGGTGGCTTGGCGCAGCACGGGCGCCTCGCCCAGCCCCACAGCCAGCCGGCAGCCTTGCGCCCGCGCCAGCGAGGCTTCAGACGGCGGAGACTGGCGCCAGAAGGCACCCACTCGGCGCGGGCGGATGGAGGCCCGTGTGAGGGCCACGACCGGGCCTTCTTCAGGCACCGCGGCCGTGACGCCTATCTGCTGACCGTCCCAGCTGCCGCGGCAAGACGTGGCACGCAGCTTCAACACGCAGGACTCCCGAGAGCGGCTGCGGTAAGCGCGGACATGCGGTGAGCGTTCCACGAACTCGTTGGCCAGGTCTTCGCCCTCGAACACGGCGAACAGACCCTGGCGCGAGGCGCTGGGCCGCAGGCCGAATCCACCTTCATGACCGCTGCCCAGGGCCTTGGCAAAAACGAGCCCGGGCAGGCCTTGCAGAGAGCGCTGGCCCCGCGCCACACGCCACCAGCCCCAAGGCACGGCCCAGGGCTTCAGATCCGCCAGCAAGACGACCACCACGTGATCAGGCCGATCCATCACGATCCTCTCGCGATGAACCGGCCTGCGGGTGTCCGGCTGTGGACAGACGGTTTACTTCGGTGCGCTGGCGGCCGGTGCTGCCGCAGGCGCTGAGCCCGCACCTGAGGCCGCCATCTCGGCAGGCGCCGCAGCGGCGGCCACCTTCAGCAGTTCCGGGTGTCCCTTGGCCATGGCCGCACCATACAGCGGCTTCCACGCGCCGTTGTGGCAGGTGGCGCAGTTGACCTTGGCCACATCACCCTTGGGACCCAGACGCTGCGCTGGGAAGGTGGCGGTCAGGGGCTCCATGTAGGCGTTGTTCAGGTCCCGTGCCATGCGGATGCCGTGCCAGGCCGTCACGCGCTGGGGCGGCGCCTCGGTCCAGGACGCGAAGTTGCGCGTGTTGTGGCAGAAGGTGCAGTTCACGCCGAGCGAATCGGACATGTGCATCATCAGCGAGTACGTGAACTCGGCCTGCTTGGTGGAAGTCCGGTTGGCTCCTGCGCCAGTCAGCTTCAAGGCCTCGGTGCCATTGACCCGGATGGGCTGCGCGTCCTTCAGGTAGGGCGTGAAGGGGTCGTAGGGCAGGGAACTCAGCGCTGCCGCCTTGTTGGCGATGTTCTGTCCGGCCAGGTCTCCCATCACCGAGTTGGCCGCGTACTTGCGGTCAGCGGGCGCAAACCAGATCTCGGCCGGCACCGGCTTGCCACGGTGGCAGGTGTAGCAGGTGACGCCCGTGTCGCCCACGTGCTTCTTCCAATCGGCGTTGACGTGTTGCGTCATCTCGATCATGCGGCGAGCCACGACCTTGGTGTACTTGCTGTCATCCGCCAGGTTGCCCAGGTTGTGACAGTAAGCGCAGCCCTGATCCGGTGCCACCCAAGCAGTGATGGAGGCCATGTGGCGAGTGAACTCGCCGACACTCAAGTCGCCCAGCACCTTGACGTTCTGGTAAACGTCCTTGGCCTTGGGGCCTTCAGCAGGCGCTGCAGGCAAAGAGGCGGGGGCGGTGTTCTTGGCCACATCCTGATTGACGACGCGCTGGTTGTAGACCTGGCCCATGCTGGTGCCGCGGTATCCGCCTTGCACAGTCTCGACGGGCGGGCGTTCGCAGCCCACCAGCAAGGTAGCGCCGACGATGGCACCCAGCCAGCGCAAGCCAGTGCTGATGCGTGTGGAGAAGTTGCTCATCACTTGCCTCCCATCAGGGCAGGGTCAACGCTGATCGGGAAGACCTGAGGGTAGGACGGCACCACCCCGTGCTTCATCGACCACAGGTACCAGTTGTCCACCACGGTGCCGGTCAACAGGATGCCGATGCCGCCTGTCAGCGGACACAGCACCGCGAACCACCAGGCCCAACGGTGGATGGATTCCATCGTTGCGTTGAAGCCCATGGTCCAACGCCAGAACAGGGCGGCGCGCTCCGAAGCCGTGCCGCGATCCACGATCTGCTCGATCTCGCGCTCACCGCCGTAGCGGCCCACCGCCAGGATGGTGGCACCGTGCATGGCAAACAGCAGCACCGAGCCGTACAGGAAGACGATGGACAGCGCGTGGAACGGGTTGTAGAACAGGTTGCCGTGACGCAACGACAGCGCCGACACCCAGTCCAGGTGCGGGAAGATGCCGAAAGGCACCGCCTCAGACCAGCTGCCCATCATGAGCGGCCGGAAGAAGCCGCACACCAGGTAGAGCCAGATCGCGGCCGCAAAGGCCCAGGCCACGTGCGTCCCCATGCCCAGCTGGCGGGCTCGGCGGTAGGTGCGCGCCCACCACAGCATCATCGAGACCGTGAGCAGGAAGCCCACAATGAGCCACCAGCCCCCTTGCGCCAGCGGCGGGATGCTCAGGCCGTATTGCGGCGCCGGCGGCTCCAGGGCCAGCCAGAACAGTTGCTGGATCAGGCGCAGCGGACTCCAGTCCACCGAGGCCAGCATGTTGAACCCGATGAGGTTGAAGGCCAGCGTGCCGAACACCAGCGACGCGACCCCCAGACCCCCGAGGTAGACGGGCCCGATCTGGGCGTTGCCAATGCGGCCCATCAGATGCCACAGGAAGGGCTTGCCGGTGCGGCGCCAGTCGCCACGGGGCAACGGCACGCCGTCTCCCAGAGGGCCGGTGGCCTGCACGGCGGTGAAGAGGTTTTGATACTCAGCCATGTCGTTCTCCTTGTCGGCGCTCTGGGCTCAATGGCCCCAGATCGGCAGGTTCAGCCACCAGCCCCACCACTCGGGCCAACCGCGGGTCCAGAAGGGCCCACTGACCACGATGCACAGCGCGGCAAACCACACCGAGGCAAGCGCCAGGAACAGGCCCAGTCGGTGAATGCCCAGCGTGCCCACCGAGTAGCCGATGAAATCGCGGAAGAAGGTGTCTTCGTGCTCTGGCGTCTTCACCGGCTCACCCTTCTTCGGGTTGGTGGAAGACAGCACCAGACCGCCGTGCATGGACAACGCCAGCGTGGTGGCGAAGAACAAGCTGGCCGCGATCATGTGCCAGGGGTTGTAGTGAAAGTGCAGGTACTGGTAGGCCACGTTGCTCACCCAGTCCAGGTGGCTGTAGATGCCGTACGGGAAGGCATGCCCCCAGGCGCCCAACAGCGCCGGGCGAATCACCTGCAGCGTGACGTAAGCCAGGATCGCGAAGCTGAAGGCCACGGGCACGTGGTAGCCCATACCCAGTTTTCGGCAGATCTCCACCTCTCGCAAAGCCCATGAGCCGAAGGCTCCAATGGCGCAGACAGTGATGATCTGCCACAGGCCCCCCTCCATCAGGGGCGCCATGTTCAAACCGTATTTCAGGTCTGGCGGCGCGATGCTGATCTGCCAGAGGTTCCAGGTGGGGCCCATGGCCGCACCCCAGACAATCATGGTGGTTCCCAACAGGGAAAAGAACGCTGTCGTGACGCCGAAGAACCCGACGTAGAACGGTCCGACCCAGAAGTCGAACAAGTCACCACCGATCAGCGTGCCCCCGCGGACACGGTACTTTCTCTCGAAGCTCAGCATGGCCATATGAATCTCTCCGATTGCTGTGCGCGAAGCATCAGCCGCAATTCGTCGCTAGGCTCACCGGGGAGCGGGGGTGAGGGGTGTGAACCCGACACCGCCCGCCCGCGCGGCAGCAATGCGCCGCGCGTCCGTTACTTCGACGGTGGCAACGGCGCGTTTTGCGCCGCCTTCGCGGCCTTGGCCGTGTCGGGATGCCAGGTGTTGATGTTGTAACGGTCTCCACTGATCTGGATCAGATGGATGCTCGTCGACACGAATGCGATCAGAAGACCCGTGAGGATGATCGCTTTGCGTGGGTCGACGACTCGCCAATAACGCCACATGTTGATTTCCTTTCCGTTTAACTCAGTTGGGATATGACGGTGTAGACAGCAGTCTTGACGCCATCGAGCATTGAGCGTGCGCCCTCCGCTCCCGGCAGCAAGCTGCGCCAGTTCTGCAAACACAGCAAGGAAGCCAGCGCGAGCAGCAAGAACACGATGAAGGTCACGGCATAGATGCCATGAAAGCCGCTCAAGGAGTCCTTGAGGGGGCCTTCGCGGCGCTGTGCCAGATGTCCGGCAACGATGTCTTGTCTCATGTCAGCCTCACTCGACGTGGATGTCAGAAACTGGGTGTCAGAACCAGGGACGCCAGATCCAAACCAGGCTGTGGGCGAAGAAGGCGCCAACTGCCCACAGCGTGTACCCTTGAACGTAGTACTTGTGGAACTCTTGGCACTCTTCGTCCGTCAGCCCTGACGGATTCACTTTTTCAGCCATTTGGATAGCCTTTCGTGAAGTGCAGCCTCACCAATTGGCTCGGCCTTGAAAAGCCGTGACGGCAAGCCGCCTCGGCACCTGTCACCCGGTTGCCCGGGTTGATGGTCGGGCGTACGCTCCAGGCGTGGAAGCAGGTCATGCCGCCACCTCCTGTCTCGGTCGTCCGAACAACGCTGCCAGCCGCGCGGCATTCACCGCGGGCAAACTCTTGTCTCGCGCATCGGCCTCGGCCTGATCGCGCATGCGCTTGGCTGCCGAGATGCGTACCAGCACGGGCTCGGCCTCCAGCAATTCGTCCATCAACGCCTTGGCGTCGTCGTCCCAAGGCATCTCGGCGCGCTGACGCGCAGGCGTCGGGTCCACCCGGTCCAGCTCGGTGCCCAGCGGCAGGATGTGGAACAGCGCATCGAACAGCGCGTTGCAGAACTCCTGCACCACGTAGGTCGCGCCGGCGTAGCCCATGAAGGGCGTGCCCGTGGCGCGACGGATGATGGCGCCGGGGAACGAGGCCGGGATGTAGGCGGGCTTCGGCCCGAAGCCCGCGGCCTTCTCGGCCAGGTACATGCGCTCGTTGTAGGAGCCAAACAGCACCAGCGGCGTCTTCTCGTGCACCAGGCGCCGCACCTCGGCGTTGTCGGTCTTGGCGCCCGCCTTGCGCGAGATGGCGAAGTTGCAGGGCAGTCCGAGCTCGTCTTCCAGGAAGTGGCGCAGACCACGCGCATAGGTCTCGCCCGCCACCACGCCGAAGTTGGCCGTGCCGAAGAAGTCCTGCGTGACCGAGCGCCACAGGTCCCACACCGGTTTGATGGTGGTGTGCTTCTCGCGCTCGATGAAGGGTTCCGGGTCCAGGTGCAGCAGCTGACCCAACTGCCGCAGGAAGGCGGTGGTGCTGTGCAGCCCGATGGGCGCCTGCAGGTAGGGGCGCTCCAGCGCTTCGCACAGCATGCGGCCGAACTCGCGGTACATGCAGATGTTGACGTCGGCCTCCACGAGGCGCGACACGTCGGCCAGGTGGCTGCCCAGCGGGAACACCATGTTGACCTCGGCGCCGATGCCTTGCACCAGACGACGGATCTCGGCCAGGTCACTGGGCGAGTTGAAGGTGCCGTAGCTCGGGCCGATGATGTTCACGCGCGGCCGCTCACCGGCTGGGCGCTGCTCGAACGGAGTGCGCTCAGGCACCTTGCGCAGGCCGTAGGTGCTCCACAGCCAGAACATCGCACGGTCGGCGCACTGCCACTGGTCTTCGTCGATGGTGCGCGGCAAGAAGCGCTGGATGGTCGTGCCCTCGGGCGTGACGCCACCACCAATCATCTCGGCGATCGACCCCGTGACCACCACGCTGGGCAGGTCTGGGTCCAGCACCGCGTGGGCGCGCTTCATGGCGCCTTCGGTGCCTTCGCGGCCCAGCTGTTCTTCGGCCAGACCGGTCACTACGATGGGCAGCTCATGCGGAGGCAGCGCGTCGGTGTAGTGCAGCACGCTGGTCACCGGCAGGTTCTCGCAACCCACCGGGCCGTCGATGACGACCTGCAGCCCCTTGATGGCGGTAAACACGTACACCGCTCCCCAGTAGCCGCCCGCGCGATCGTGGTCGAGGACTAGCATGCAACCCCCTTCGCGCTGCGCGCTGTCCCCCCGGGGGGGAGCGATTGCCTTCGTAGCGGCCGTGCGGCAATCATCAGATCATCTCCTCGGCCTTGCGCTTCTTCATCAACTTGATGACCTGGCGCTTGGTTTCGGCACGGAACTCCGGGCGCAGCACGGGCTTGCTCTCCCACACGCCGGCAAGGTCACCCTGGCCGGTGTCGCCGAAGAATTCACGCATGGTGTCGAAGCGCGCCTTGTTGGCGATCGCGGCGTTGACCACCTGAGCCAGCGAGCCGGCTCCGGCCGGACCCATGAGGGGACGGGCCGAGATGAGGTTGGTGAAGTACAGCGCGGGGATGGCCGCCTGCTTGGCCGCCTGCACCACGGGCGTGGTGCCGATCGCCAGATCGGGCTTGAACTCGCGTACCGCGGCAATGTCCTGCTCCAGGCTCGCGCGGTACTGCACATGCACGCCGCGGGCTTGCAGCCACGCCAGGTCGGGCGCCGACCACGGTGTCTTCGGGCAGGCACTGCCCACATATGGCACGTCAGCGCCGCTCTCGATCAGCAGGCGAGCCACCAACAGCTCGGACCCTTCGTAGCCGCTGACCGTGACGCGGCCCTTGATGGGCATGCGCGACAAGGCACCCTTGATGGCGGGCAGCCATTGATTCTTGGCAGCGTCGATCTGCGCCTGGCCCACATTGCAGGCTTGGCCGATGCTTTGCAGCCACGCTTCGGTGCCGTCGTAGCCCACGGGGGCGGAGGCCACGATGGGCCGGCCCGCGGCCTCGAACTCGCGCACGCTGGCGGTATAGAAAGGGTGAATGGCGGCCACGGCTGCGCAGTCCAGCGCCGAATAGAGTTCGCGCCATTCGCGCGTGGGCACCACCGGACCGGCCGCCAGGCCCATGGGCGCCAGCAGCATGCCGATGCCCACGGGGTCGGCCGGGAACATCTCGCCCAGCAGAGTGACGGTGGGCTTGTCGGAGACGCCACCGCGCGGCGCCGCCACCGGGCCCGTCTCGGCCTCGCCGCGGGCGAACTTCAGCATGGCGCCGGCCAGCACGTCCTTGGCTTCGGCATGCGTGGGCACGCCAAAACCAGGCACGTCGATGCCGATGATGCGCACGCCGTTGATGTCTTTAGGCAGCAACTGCAGCGGCACGCCACTGGCCGTGGGCACGCACAGGTTGATGATGACCACGGCGTCGTACAGCGCCGGGTCGGCCTGCTGGAAGACAGCTTCGCGGATGTCCTCGAACAGCTTGCCGGTGACCAGGCTCTCGCTGTTGAACGGCACGTAGCCCACGGTGCGGCGCGCGCCGTAGAAGTGCGAGGTGAAGGTCAGGCCGTACACGCAGCAGGCCGAGCCCGAGAGGATGGTGGCGGTACGGCGCATGCGCAGGCCCACGCGCAGTGAGCCAAAGGCCGGGCACATGCTCTGCGGCTGGTCGTGCGGGCCGGCGCCTTCGGGCAGCGGGTAGTCCTTGGCGTACTGCGCCAGCGTCTCGCTCTTGCCGGCGGCTTGCGCTGCGGCCAGCATCTGGTCGCGGCCGCTGTGGCAGCCCAGGCCGTCGCCTTGCAGGGCGGCCGGGTTCTGCACTTCGGGTGTGGCGGTGCTCATGGGGTGGCGTGTGAGGAGTTCGGCGCGCGCTCAGGCCGCGTCGTAGACCACTTCCAGCGAAGGCTTCACCGATTCGGTGCGGCCGACCATGTCAAACACGGTGGCGGGTTCGAGCTTCACATCCCGGCCGGTGACGTCCGAGGAGAACAGGCCCAGCAACTCGTCTTGCGTCTGCGGCTTGGGGCGCACCGGCGGCGCCTCGGCCACGTTGGTGGCCAGGTGGGCAAACAGCGGGCCCCACTCGCCATCGGGCTTGCCGATGATTTCGTAGGAAGCGCTCTTGCGGCGGATGTCCTCATGCGCAGGGATGGCCGCCAGCACAGGGATGCCGGCGTTGGCTGCGAAGGCCTGCGCCTCGCCCGTACCGTCGTCCTTGTTGATGACCATGCCGGCCACACCCACGTTGCCCCCGAGCTTGCGGAAGTACTCCACCGCCGAGCACACGTTGTTGGCCACGTACAGGCTCTGCAAATCGTTGCTGGCCACGACGATGACCTTCTGGCACATGTCGCGGGCGATCGGCAGGCCGAAACCCCCGCAGACGACGTCGCCCAGGAAGTCCAGCAGCACGTAGTCGAAACCCCACTCGTGGAAGCCGAGCTTTTCCAGCGTCTCGAAGCCGTGGATGATGCCGCGGCCACCGCAACCGCGCCCAACCTCGGGGCCGCCCAGTTCCATGGCATAGACGCCGTCGCGCTTGAAGCACACATCGCCGATGGCCACAGCCTCGCCGGCGAGCTTCTTCTTGGAACTGGTCTCGATGATGGTGGGGCAGGCCTTGCCACCGAACAGCAAGCTCGTGGTGTCGCTCTTGGGGTCACACCCGATCAGCAGCACCTTCTTGCCCTGCTGGGCCATCATGTAGCTGAGGTTGGCCAGCGTGAAGCTCTTGCCGATACCGCCCTTGCCGTAGATGGCGATGATCTGGGTGGTCTTGGCCGCCGGTGAAGTGGAGACCGGATCCGGCTCGATCGCAGCCTCGGCCTTGAGCCGTTCGTCACGCAGGAACATGACAGGCTTGGTGGGCGCGTTCATTGGCAGTGTCTCCAGTCGAGGACCATCTTCAGACAGTCGGGGTCGCCAAACGCCGTGCGGTAGGCGGTGTCGGCATGGGCAGGCTGGTCGTGGTGCGTGATGAGACCGTCCAGCGACAGACGGCCGCTCTCGGCCAACTCCTTGACCGCCAGAAGATCAGGGCGCTTCCATTCGGCGGCGCAACGGATCTGCGCCTCGCGCATGAAGGCCGGCGCGAACATGAAGTGCAGCGGCTCGGTGTAGAAGCCCGCCAGCACGATCTCGCCACCTGGCGCCAAACGCATCACCAGCTGATCCAGGATCTGAGCGTCCCCGCTGACGTCGTAGATGGCGCGGTAGTCGCGCCGCGGGTCGTCCTTGGGGTCCAGTACCGGGTAGCCCTGGGCACCGCCTTGGCGCGAGGGGTTGATCTCCCACACCGTAGGGGGCGCAAAGCCGGCCACCACCACCATACGGGCCAGCAGTCGACCCAGCACGCCGTGGCCGACGATCAGGTCGGGCGGGACAATGGCGCGCTTGCCGGCATCCGACACCGCGTGATAGGCCGTGGCGGCCAGGGCCAGCAACACCGACTTCTCACCCAGCGCATCAGAGATGGGCGTGAGGCGTGAGCCGGCGGAGACCAGCTTGGATGCCGCGCCGCCAAACAGGCCCCGCACCTCGCCGTAGCAACGCGCACCAGGCACGAAGACGCGTTCACCCACCGACAAACCTGCTTCCGGACCGGCCTGCACCACCCGGCCCACCGACTCATAGCCCGGCACCAGGGGGTAGCCCATACCCGGGAACTGCGGCATGCGGCCGTTCCACAGGAGCTTCTCGGTGCCCGTGCTGATGCCGCTGAACTCGATGTCCACCACCACGTCGGCCGGGCCCGGGGCGTCCAGCGCGATCTGGCTGAGCGCCAGATGCTCTGGCGACTCCAGCACGATGGCCTGCGTCTTCATGGCCTCACCTCCACGGTGTGGCTGCAGCCCGCGGCAGCGCCGCCGGGCTGTGAAGTGAGGGAAGTGAAGTGACAGGACCGCATGACAACTTGATATGTATGGTTTCTTAGACAGATTGAAGTGTCAAGCGATATTGACATTTTCGGACTGGTGTTTCCCCTAGGTTCCATGGCAGCCCCCACCCAGGCTCAGGGCGCGCGCGCCACCACCACCCCGGCCTGCAGGGGCAAGCGGGTCTTGACGGGGCGGATGTCCTGGAAGCCGGCCAGGCCGAGCAAGCGGCGCATGTCGTCGACGGAGCGGGGCTCGCCGCGCCCCATGGCCAGCAGGTAGAAGCCGAAGTACGCATCACCCATGGCATGCGCCCCAGGTGTCTGCGCCATGGGTTCGGCCACCAGCACGGTGCCGCCCGAGGGCAGCGCAGCACGGGCCGCCTTCAAGATGGCCAGCGCGTGGTCGTCGTCGTGATCAAACAACACCCGCACCAGAGTGACCAGGTCCGCACCCTGCGGCAGCGGGTCATCAAAGAAGCTGCCGCCGAAGGTCTGGACCCGATCGGCCAGCCCGAGGCCAGCCAGTCGCTGGCGCGCCAAGGCGGCCACCGGCGGCAGGTCGAACAGCATCAGATCCAGCCCCGGCGCGCGCTGCGCCACGGCACTGACGAAGCGGCCTTCGCCGCCGCCCACGTCCAGCATGCGCCGGTGCCGGTGAAAGCCCCAGGCGTCCAGCACCTCGTCGATCACCATGGGCTGTGAGGCCGTCATCAGCGCGGAGTACTCGGCCACGCGCTGCTCGGGCAGGGCGTCCGACGTGGGATAGGCGGCGTAGGGCCAGTAGGCCGACATGGCCGAGCCCGCGCCCTCGTCACGCAACAGGGCCACTGGGTCGCGCAGGTCCGCGTACAGCGCCGCGTGGTGCTCGATCATGGCCTTCAGCCCGTCGTTGCCCACCATGGGTGCGCCCAGCGGGCCCAGGCCGTAGCGTCCTGCGCTTCGGCGCTCCAGCAAGCGGATGGACACCGCCGCATCCAGCAGGCGCTGCATGGCACGCACCGACAGCGCCCCCCGCCGCGCAAGCTCTTCCACGGTCTGCGGGCCGCTGCGCGACAGATGCTCGAAGAGATCCAGCCGCACGCAGGCCGCCAGCACCTGGGTGTAGACAAAACCCGCCACCAGATCGAAGAGCTCGGAAGCGCGACGCCGTGCGATGGGTCGCGTCAGCCAGAAGCCGGCCGCCCAGCGCTGGAAGCGGTGGCTGGCCACCAGCCGGTCACGCCAGGCGGCAAAGGCATCACGCCAGCTCATGCCGCGCTCCGGTGCCGGGCCGGGTGAGGGGGCACGGCCGGGCCTGCGACCAGGGTGGGATGCGGCATCAGAGGACCACTGCGACACGCCAGTTCCTCCACGGTCAGGCTGCGGCGCGCAAAGGTGCGGCCAGATGGGTGGGCACCAGACGCTCGGACTCGCTGCGCACCAGGGCGCGCAGCATCGGGGCGCCGCGGCACTCGGGCACGGCTTCGACCGCGTTGCGCACCAGGGCGTCGAAGTGCCGCATGGCCGCAGGCAGCCCGCGCTCCCGCGCCACGCTAGGCCGGCCCAGCGCCGCATCGCGGCCGATAGGCTTGCCCAGCTGTTGGGCGTCAGCCACCACATCGCGGATGTCGTCAGCCGCCTGGTAGGCCTCACCCAGCCATTCGCCCAAACCACGCCAGGCCTCGGCATCGCCGCCGGCGGCCTGCGCGCCCGCCACCGTGGCGGCGGCAAAGAGGGAGCCGGTCTTCTCGCGGTGGTATTGGCTGATGGACACCCGGGACTCGCACTCCCAGGCCTGCCCGGCCACGATGCCACCAGGCAAGCCCACGGAGCCGGCGATGGTGGTCAGCAGGGGCACCAGTCGGTCAGGTGCCTGGGCACCGGCACGGGCCAGCACCTGGAAAGCCACCACGATCAGGCCGTCGCCGGCCAACACAGCCAGGCGCTCGCCAAAGGCGCTGTGCACCGAGGGCTGGCCCCGGCGCACGGGCGCGTCGTCGAAGCAAGGCAGGTCATCGTGCACCAGCGAGGCGCAGTGCAGCAGCTCGATGGCAATGGCGGCGGCGTCCGACAGCTCGGGCCGGTCATCCCCGCAGGCCCGGGCCACCGCCAGGCACAGCTGAGGACGTATCCTCGCGCCGCCCGGGAACACCGCATGCCGCACCGCGGCCGTCAGCTGGGGCGGGCAGCCCGCCCCCCCGGCTTGCGCCAAGGCAGCCTCCAGGGCATTCTCAATACGGGCGTTCGCGGCCATCGGCAGTCTCCCAGGACTGGGTCGCATGCCGGAATGTCATGCCATCCTGTCAATCCTTGATGTCAATCAGGATAGACACTCTGCGTCTTGGCGTCAACCACTGCCGGCGCGTCGCCGTGCCGTCTGACGACTACTTCAAGAGCCGATCCAGCAGTTCCAGCACCACTTCCGGCGCCTCTTCATGCGCCAGATGGCCCAGTCCGGGCAGCCGGTGCAGCAGGGCGCGCGGCTGACGGCGGGCGGCTTCCTCGGAGGTGCGCGGGGGCACCGTGCGGTCGCCTTCGGCCACCACCAGGTGCAAGGCGGGCGCCAGACGCGGCAGGTCCTGCAGCAGCGGGCGCAGGTCCCACGCGACCATCATGGCCAGTACGGCCGCCACGTGACGGCGGTCGCTGACCAGGCGTGCATAGAGGTCGATGCCGGTGCGGTCCAGACGCGAACCGGTGCTCGCCAGCAGGCGCTCCAGCGGGCCCCGGTGGCTGGCGTGGAAGGCGAACACATGGGGCACCCACGGGTTCAGCGCGAACAGGCGGGCCAAGGGGGCGTAAAACCAACGCCCCTGTCCGGCCGGGGGCAGCCAGGCACCATTGAGGCTGACCAGGTTCTTCACGCCAGCCGGATCGTCCAGCGCCATGCGGGCCGCCACGGCGGCGCCTGCCGAGTGGCCGATCAGCACACGCGGGCGGGCCTGCAGCACCTGCAGCAACGCGCACAGCAGGCGCGCCATGCCCGGCAAGGACAGCCCCTCATCAGGCGGGCGTCCAGTGAAGGCGTGGCCGGGCAAATCGGGCACGATGACCCGGGCGCCGGGCGGCAGGCGCCGTGCCAGCGCGGGGGCGATGTCCCGCCAGGAGTGGGCCGAAGCGCCGGCACCGTGCAGCAAGACGATGTCCCGTCCCGCTCCGTCACTCGCCTCGCCGGCCCCGCCCAGTGGACAGGTTTCCCTGGTGTGGATGGTCTCGCAGGTTGCGTGCGTCTCGCCCGCCCTGCCACCGTCGCCTGCCAGGCCCGTCTCAGGCCAGCCCTGCCCTTCGAAGATCTGCACGTGCCAGGTCAAGCCACCGGCACCCACAAAACGGCTGGCCGCCCGGTGCGGCCAGAACGGGGGCAGTCGGTCGGCCGCAGACGGTGGCGCCGCGAGCAGGGGCTGCGCTGGGTCAGCCGCGGTCATGGGCGCCCTGCACCGCGCGCGCCAGGGCTGCGGCGTTCGCCTGGGGCAGTGCCAGATACCGGGCCCCTGCAGCCAGCGCCAGGGCGCGCGCCGCGGGCTCAGGCCGCACCGAGGTGTCGATGACGATCACGCTGCCACCTTGCGCGCGCAGGGCGCGGGCAGCCACCAGGGCCTCTTCCTGGGCTCGCGCTCGCCCGCCCAACCCGTCGCGCCCCACATTGGCACGGCCATCGGTGAGCAACACCACGACGGGTGTGCCCCCGGCACGCCGCACCCGCAGCGCCAGGGCCGCCGCAGCGTCCAGCCCCGCGGCCAGGGGCGTGCCGCCGCCCCCGGGCAGGCCGGCCAGGCCGCGCTTGGCACGCACCAGCGAACGGGTGGGCGGCAGGATCACCTCCGCCGCGGCCCCCCGGAAGGCCAGCACCGCCACCTGGTCGCGCCGCACGTAGCACTCGGCCAGCAGCAGTTCGACGGCGCCCTTGGCCTCGGCCAGCCGGTACAGCGCCGAAGAACCCGAGGCGTCGAGCGCGAAGATGGTGGTGGTGCTGCGCTTCTGTTCATGGCGCCGCAGATGGAAGTCGTCAGGCCGCACCAGAATGGGCGGGGCCCCCGGGCGGGCATGGGCCCGGCGCAGCCGCTGCCAGGGGGCCGCAGCGCGCAGGGTGTCGATGAGATGCAGCCGCGCCCCACCGCGCGGCACGCCCCGGCGCGAGCCCACGGGCCGCCCCTGCACCGCCGACGCGGCGGACGCACCCGCCCGGCCGGCATCCGCGGACCTTCCGCGCACCCGCTCGCCCGAGGCCAGGCGCGCCAACAGTCCCGCCGGTATGGCCGCCACCGCAGACTCGATCAGCCGGTCTTCCAGGGCCCGCGCGTTCTGCGGGTCGAGGTCCGGTTCGGCAGGCGGGTCCTCTTCCTCAGAAGGTGGTGGCGTGTCGGGGGCGTTCGCAGACTCAGGCGGGTCCTGGTCAGGTGGCGGATTCGGCGGCTCCTGAGGCGATGAGCTGTCGTCCTGCGGCGGCGCTTCGGCCACGGGCTGCCGGGTGGCGCGCGGCGCCAGCACCAAGCGCGCCGCCAGCGCCGCATCGTCGGCGTCGGCCATAGCCTCGCCCCGCAAGGCGGCGGCCGCGCGGGCGCAACGCACGGCCGCCCAGGCGGCGCGGGGCGAGTCCACACCCAGCGCCAGCGTGGCAGCGCACAAGGCCTGAATGAGGTCGTCCGGCACCGCGACTTCGCTCAGGCGTGAGCGGGCCTGCGCCACCTCCTGGGCCATGGCGCCATCGGCCGTGACCGTGTCGCGCCGGGACAACGCGCTCAGGTCCACCCAAAGCCCCAAGCGGTCGGCCAGGGCGGCCGAGGGCGGGCGGTCCTCGCCCTGGGACTCGTCCAGCGCCACCACCGCCACGCGGGCGGGCAGGTGCTGAGTCAGGCCGTCACGCTCCAGACGGAGAGCGCCCCGGTCCAGCGCAGCGCACAGATGGGCCGCATTGACGGCCGGCATGCGCTCGGCCATGGCCGCCACGACGATGCCGCCGTCGGCCTGGCTCAGCAAACCCGCCTGGGCCACGGGGCGGCCGGCAGCCAGCGTGGCCGAGAGGTCCAGGCCACCGAGCAGGCGGTCTTCGCTGGCCGAGGCCGGCAGGCGGGGCAGCGGCATGCCCGGCGGGGCCAGGGCCTGCAACAGGGTCAGCCAGGCATCACGCACCGGCCCGGCCGGCGAGCGCAGCATCACGCCCCCCAGGCCGGCGGGGTCCACCAGCAGCAAGGCGGCAGCCTGGAAGGCATCACCGGCCTGCAGGGCGTCTGCGGCCTGAACGGCCGGCGCCAGCTCAGGCTGGGAAGAGCTCGGCGAGGGCACGGTCCACCCGCACGGTGGCGTCGGACTCGTCCAGCGGGTCGCGGCGCAAGCGGTGGCGCAGGGCTGGGCGGGCCACCTGGCGCAGCTGCGCATCGCCCACTACCGCCACGCCGTCCAAAGCCGCCAGGGCGCGGGCCGCGCGCATCAGGGTGAGCTCGCCGCGCAGACCGTCAGTGCCGAGCGCCATGCACAGCTGGGCGGCGCGCTCCAAGGCGACGTCGGGCACCTGCACCTCGGCCAGCCGTTGCCGGGCCGCGACGATGCGCTTGCGCGTGCGGTCCTCGTCCTTCTTCCACTTCGCGGCAAAGCCCTCGGGGTCACGCTCGTAGGCGTCGCGGCGCTTGACCACCTCCACGCGCGTGGGCAGGTCGGTGGGCGTCTTCACGTCCACGGCCAGGCCGAAGCGATCCTGCAGTTGCGGGCGCAACTCACCCTCTTCCGGGTTGCCGCTGCCCACCAGCACGAAGCGCGCGGGGTGGCGCACGCTCAGGCCCTCGCGCTCCACCACGTTCTGGCCCGAGGCCGCCACGTCGATGAGCAGGTCGACCAAGTGGTCTTCCAGCAGGTTCACCTCGTCGATGTACAGAAAGCCCCGGTGGGCCCGGGCCAGCAGCCCCGGCTCGAAGGACTTCACGCCCTGGCTGAGGGCTCGCTCGATGTCGAGCGCCCCCACCACGCGATCTTCGGTGGCGCCCAGCGGCAGGTCCACCACGGGGACGGGGACCTTGGCGGTCTTGTTCCTGGCGCGGGCCTCGCAGACCTCGGCGCTGCCGCAGGTGGGCGCGGCCTTGGGGTCGCAACCGTAGCGGCAGCCGGCCACCACCGTCATCAGCGGCAGCAGCGCCGCCAGCGCCCGCACCGCCGTGGACTTGCCGGTGCCGCGGTCCCCGAAGATCAGCACGCCACCCACGCCCGCGTCCACCGCCGCGATCAGCACGGCGAGCTTCATCTCATCCTGTCCGACGATGGCGCTGAAGGGAAAAGGAGTCTGCATCCGGGGGTTCCGCAGGGCGTGACACGTCGAGTTGACGGGCCACAGTGTCAATCCAGTATACCGACCAGCTTCTCACCTGGACAGCCCCCGCCAGCCAAACCGCGCTACCATCTCGGCCCGTCCCCACAGCCCCTGGATACACACCATGATCCGCTGTGACAGAGCGATGCCGCGCGGCATCGCGCGTCTGCTTTCCTTTTCAAGCGGCACCCAGCTTTCAGACCCGAGAGCTTCAGCCTCGGCAGCCGCCCTGCTGCGTCTGACTATGGCGCTGGGCCTGGCGGCCACGATCGCCCAGGCGCAAGCAGCCCCGGCCGTCGGCCACCGCCCTTTTCCTGCACAGGCCCTTCGTGGCGAGTTGGTGGTGGGCGCCGTGCCCATGGCGCTGCTCAATGGCCAGGCGGCCCGGCTTGCACCAGGCGCTCGCATTCGTGGCGAAGACAACCTGCTGCGGCTGCCCACCAGCCTGGCCGGCCAGCCGGTGATCGTGCACTACACCCGGGAGCCCTCCAGCGGGTTGCTGATGGACGTGTGGATCCTCAACCGTGCCGAACTGGTCAACGAGCCCTGGCCCACCAGCCCGGCAGAGGCTGCCACCTGGCGCTTCGACCCCGCCAGCCAGCGCTGGGCCCGTCCGTAGCCGCCCTCTGCTCAGCGTGCGCCCACGCCGCACGCTGGCCATCGCCCCATCCTGTCCAGACCTTGACAAGCCCATGAGCACCACCCACACCTCTTCACTCGACACCGCCCACTCCGCGCAAACCGTACAGACGGTACAGACGGCACAAACAGCACAAGCGGTAAACACGCTGCCAGCCGCCAAGAAGGTCTACATCCGCACCTTCGGCTGCCAGATGAACGAGTACGACTCGGACAAGATGGCCGACGTGCTGCGCGCCGCCGAAGGCTATGAGCCCACGCCCGACCCCGAGCAAGCCGACCTGATCCTGTTCAACACCTGCTCGGTGCGCGAGAAGGCGCAGGAAAAGGTCTTCAGCGACCTCGGGCGCGTCAAGCACCTGAAGAAGAAGGGCGTGCTGATCGGCGTGGGCGGCTGCGTGGCCAGCCAGGAGGGCGCGGCCATCGTCGAGCGCGCACCTTATGTGGACCTGGTCTTCGGCCCGCAAACGCTGCACCGCCTGCCGCAGATGATCGAGGCACGCCGCCAGGCCAGCCGGCCGCAGGTGGACATCAGCTTCCCCGAAATCGAGAAGTTCGACCACCTGCCGCCGGCCAAGGTGGAGGGGGCGAGTGCCTTCGTCTCCATCATGGAAGGCTGTTCCAAGTACTGCAGCTACTGCGTGGTGCCCTACACGCGGGGTGAAGAGGTCAGCCGGCCCTTCGAGGACGTGCTGGTGGAGGTGGCGGGGCTGGCCGATCAAGGCGTCAAGGAGGTCACGCTCCTGGGCCAGAACGTGAACGCCTGGCGAGGCAAGATGGGCGAGACAGAAGAAATCGCCGACTTCGCCCTGCTGCTGGAGTATGTGGCCGAGATTCCGGGCATCGAGCGCATCCGCTACACCACCAGCCACCCCAACGAGTTCACCCCGCGCCTGGTGCAGGCTTACGCCAAGATCCCCAAGCTGGTGAACCACCTGCACCTGCCGGTGCAGCATGGCAGCGACCGCATCCTGATGGCGATGAAGCGCGGCTACACCGCGCTGCAGTACAAGAGCACCATCCGCGCCCTGCGCAAAGTACGGCCCGACATCAGCCTGTCCAGCGACTTCATCGTCGGCTTCCCCGGCGAAACCGAGGACGACTTCGGCAAGATGATGGCGCTGATCGAGGAGATCGGCTTCGATTCGAGCTTCAGCTTCGTCTTCAGCCCCCGCCCAGGCACCCCAGCCGCCAACCTGGCCGACGACACGCCGCAGACCGTCAAGCTCAAGCGCCTGCAGCACCTGCAGGCCACCATCGAGGCCAACGTGCGCCGCATTTCCGCCAACCGCGAAGGCACGGTGCAGCGCATCCTGGTGGAGGGCCCTTCACGCAAGAGCGCGGCCGAGCTGATGGGCCGCACCGAGTGCAACCGCATCGTCAACTTTGACGGCGGCCCGGCCTCGGCGCGCCTGGTGGGCCAGATGATCGACGTGCGCATCACGCAAGCGCTGCCCCATTCCCTGCGCGGCGAGGTGGTGGTGGAAGCCTCCGTGGTGGGCTGAAGCACGCCCTGACCACAGACCCACAAGCTGCCTGGCCGCCTCGGCCCCACCCAGTGGTTGCTGAAGCCGCACCCTCCGGCTACTTCTTCCTGCGGCTGGGTGGAGCCTTGCCGGGTGCGCCCCCAGCGCCGGGACGGCATCCCGCCCACCAGAAGGCCGCGGCGGCACCGAACACCAGCAAGGCATAGGTGGCCATGCGCCCGTCACGGCCCCACAGCAGCAAGCCTGCCAGGAGAGCCGCGGCCCCGGCAGCCGAGCCCCAGACCGCCAGGCGGCGCCAGGGCACGCCAGCCAACTCCCGCCGCCACAGCAGCTTGATGGCCGCAGCGCCCAGGCATCCCACGCCGAAGGCGGGCGTGAAGAAGTTCAGAAGATGCCAGAAGGCGTCGAGTGGTCCCATCGTGATCAGCGGTCAGTGTGTGCGAGGGGCTTGGGGGGCTTGAGGGGCGAAAGTCGAAAGGTTAAATCATTGACACTTCTAGGTGTCAACCCTAGTGGACGCTTTTTCGCCTCCTGCGGCTTCTACAATTTCATCATGAGCGTGTTTGCGCTAGGTCTCAACCACACCACCGCACCGCTGGACCTGCGTGGACGCTTGGCGTTTGCGCCCGACCAGCTGAGCCCGGTGCTCAAGGCGCTGCGCGAGCGGCTGCAAGGCACCGCGCCCGAGGCTGCGCTGGTCTCCACCTGCAACCGCACCGAGCTGTACGTGGCGGCCGAGGCCGCCGCTGCGGCGCAGGAGCTGGCACGCCCAGCCATGGACTTCCTGGCCGGCCACGCCGGCGTGGCGCCCGGGCAGCTGCAGCACCACACCTACCTGCGCGAAGGCCGTGAGGCGGCCCGCCATGCCTTCCGCGTGGCCAGCGGCCTGGACTCCATGGTACTGGGCGAGCCCCAGATCCTCGGCCAGATGAAGCAGGCCGTGCGGGAAGCCGATGCCGCCGGCACCCTGGGCACCACGCTGCACCAGATGTTCCAGCGCTCGTTCTCGGTGGCCAAGGAAGTGCGTACCGAGACCGAGATTGGCGCCCACTCCGTCAGCATGGCCGCGGCCTCGGTGCGCCTGGCCTCACAGCTGTTCGAAGACCTCCGCAAGATCAAGGTGCTGTTCGTGGGCGCGGGCGAGATGATCGAGCTCGTGGCCACGCATTTCGCCGCACGCGAGCCGAAGGCCATGGCCGTGGCCAACCGCACCCTGGAGCGCGGTGAGGCGCTGGCGGCGCGCTACGGCGCACAGGCCCTGCGCCTGTCCGACCTGCCCGAGCGACTGCAGGACTTCGACGCGGTCATCTCCTGCACTGCCAGCTCCTTGCCCATCATCGGGCTGGGCGCGGTGGAGAGCGCCCTCAAGGCGCGCCGCCGCCGGCCCATGTTCATGGTGGACCTGGCCGTCCCGCGCGACATCGAGCCCGAGGTGGCCCGCCTG
>CAISJH010000483.1 GCA_903885585.1 uncultured beta proteobacterium | reverse complement strand
GACATTGCCGTGCTGCAGTACACCGGCGGTACCACGGGCCTGAGCAAGGGCGCCGTGCTGCTGCACCGCAACCTGGTGGCCAACGTGCTGCAGTCCGAGGCCTGGAACCAGCCCGCGATGAAGGTGGTGCCGCCCGGCGAGCAACTGGTCACCGTGTGCGCGTTGCCGCTGTACCACATCTTCGCCTTCAACATCAACATGATGCTCGGCCTGCGCATGGGGGCCTGCAATCTGTTGATCCCCAACCCGCGGGATCTGCGCGCCACCCTGAAGGAGTTGGCCCGGCACCGCTTTCACAGCCTGCCGGCCGTGAACACCCTGTTCGCCGCGCTCGCCAACCACCCTGACTTCCCCAAGGTGGACTGGAGCAGCTTGAGGCTCAGCGTGGGCGGCGGCATGGCCGTGCAGCAGGCCACGGCGCGCTTGTGGCTCGAGAAGACCGGTTGCCCCATCTGCGAGGGCTACGGCCTGTCCGAAACCAGCCCGTCGGTCACCTGCAACCCGGTGGATGCCACGGCCTACAGCGGCCACATCGGGCTGCCCCTGCCCAACACCGAGGTGCGCATCCTGGACGACGATGGTGCCGAGCAGCCACTGGGCACGCCCGGCGAGATCTGCATCCGCGGCCCGCAGGTGATGGCGGGCTATTGGCAGCGTCCCGACGAGACGGCCAAGGTGATGACGGCCGACGGCTTCTTCCGCAGCGGTGACGTCGGGGTGATGGACGAGCACGGTTGCGTGCGCATCGTCGACCGCAAGAAGGACATGATCATCGTCAGCGGTTTCAACGTCTACCCCAACGAGATCGAGGATGTGCTAATCCAGCACCCCGGCGTGATGGAGGCGGCCGTGGTGGGCGTTGACGACGCGCGCTCCGGTGAGGCGGTGAAGGCCTTCATCGTCCGCCGGGAGCCGACCCTGACCGAGGCCGACGTGCGCGCCTGGTGCGAGTCGCAACTCACAGGCTACAAACGCCCGAAGGTGATCGAGTTCCGCGCCGAGGTGCCCAAGACGGCGGTGGGCAAAATCCTGCGGCGCGAACTTCGAGGATGAACATGAAACTGCAGACCCTGCGCGAACGCCGCGCCCGTATCGCCTCAGGCGAGACTTCACACGAGGCCGTGTTGGCGCAGGCCCTGGAGGCCGCCGCCACGCCGGCGTTGGCCGGCACCTTCACCCGCCTGTACCCGCAGGCGGCGCTGCAGGCCGCGCGGCACGCCGACGCCATGGCCGCGGCTGGGGTGGAGCTGCCGGCACTCGCCGGCCTGCCGGTGTCGATCAAGGACCTTTACGACGTGGCTGGCGAGACCACGCTGGCCGGCTCGGTGCTGCGCCAGGGCCGGCCGGCCGCCACGGCCGACGCCCCGGCGGTGGCGCGCCTGCGCGCGGCCGGTGCGGCCGTGCTGGGCAAGACGAACATGAGCGAGTTCGCGTTCTCAGGGGTGGGGGCCAACCCGCACTTCGGCACGCCCGCCAACCCGGCCGATGCGGCGGTGGTGCGCGCGCCGGGCGGCTCTTCCTCGGGCGCGGCGGTCTCTGTGGCGGCCGGCCTGTGCGTGGCGGGGCTGGGCTCGGACACGGGCGGCTCCATCCGCATTCCTGCCGCACTGTGCGGTCTGGTGGGCTTCAAGAACACGCAGTCGCGCGTGCCCATCACCGGCGCCTTCCCCCTGTCGCACACGCTGGACACGGTGTGCGCCATGGCCGTGTGCGTGGACGACTGTCTGACCGTGGACGGTGTGCTCTCGGGCAACCCCTTGCCGGCGGTGCTGCGCCCGTTGGACGGTGTGCGCCTGGCCGTGCCACAGACCCTGGTGCTGGACGGCCTGGACGCCACGGTAAGTGCGGCTTTCGCCCGCGCACTGACGCGCTTGTCGGCCGCGGGCGCCCGCCTGGTGGAACTGTCGCTGAAGGAACTGGCCGAGGTGGCATCGATCAACGCGCCCGGAGGCTTCTCGCCCGTGGAGGCCTGGGCCGTGCACCGTGAGGACATGCGCACCCAGCGCGAGCGTTACGACCACCGCGTGGCCGCGCGCATCGCCCTGGGCGAGCCGGTATCCGCGGCCGACTACATCGTGATGCAGCAGCGCCGGCGCGAATGGATCGCCCGCATGGGCCGCGCGCTGCAGGGCTTTGACGCGATGCTGTGCCCCACGGTGCCCATCGTCGCCCCGCCCGTGGCCGAGCTATTGGCCAGCGACGAAGCCTTCTTCAAGGCCAACGGCCTGCTGCTGCGCAACACCTTCGTCGGCAACTTCCTGGACGGCTGCTCTTTCAGCCTGCCCTGCCACGCCGAGGGCGAACTGCCCGTGGGCCTGATGCTCACCGCCCCGGGCGGCCAGGACGCTGCGCTCGCCGGCGTGGCGTTGGCGG
>CAISJH010000482.1 GCA_903885585.1 uncultured beta proteobacterium | reverse complement strand
GCTTCGACGAGCCCCCGTTTGCACAGGCCGGCTGGCGCCGCAAGGGCGCCGTGCGCCAGCGCGCACGCGAACTGGTACAGGCCTTCCGCGTGCGCACGCACAGCGAGCAGTCGCCGATCAGCGCCTTGTCCGGCGGCAATGTGCAGCGTGCGGTGCTGGCACGCGAACTGTCGGACGACGCGAGCCTGCTGCTGGTCAGCAACCCGAGCTTCGGCCTGGACTTCACGGCCGTGGCCGAGGTGCATCAGCGGCTGCGTGAGGCCCGCGCCCGGGGTGCCGCCGTACTCATGGTGGGCGAGGACCTGGACGAGTTGCTGCAACTGGCCGACCGCATCGTGGTGATGAGCCACGGCCGCATCGTGCACAGCTGCCAGACGCAGGGCAGTGACCGGCTGGAGATCGGCCGTTTCATGGGTGGCGGCGTCACGGCCACTGCAGCAGACACCGGCGCCACCGAAGCCACGCGAGACCTGTCGCAAACCCGCAGCGAGGCGGCCCCGTGACCACCCTCATGACCACCCCCCTGAACATCCCCGCCCGCCCCTTCGCCTTCGCACTGCCGCCCGGGCGCTGCGCACTCATCGTCATCGACATGCAGCGCGACTTCATCGAGCCCGGCGGCTTTGGCGAGTCCCTGGGCAATGACGTGTCACTGCTGCGCGCTGCGGTGGCCCCCACGCAGGCACTGCTCAGCGCCTGGCGCGCCCGCGGATGGCCTGTGGTGCACACGCGCGAGTCGCACCGGCCCGACCTGTCGGACTGCCCGAGCGCCAAGCGCGAGCGCGGCCAGCCCAGCCTGCGCATCGGCGACCCCGGGCCCATGGGACGGTTGCTGGTGCGTGGCGAACCCGGCTGCGAGATCGTGCCCGAGCTCGCTCCGCTGCCCGGAGAGATCGTGATCGACAAGCCCGGCAAGGGCGCCTTCTACGGCACGGCGTTGCAGGCCATGCTGCAGAGCCTCCAGGTCACGCATCTGGTGTTCGCGGGCGTCACCACCGAGGTCTGCGTACAAACCACCATGCGCGAGGCCAACGACCGCGGCTACGACTGCCTGCTGGTGGAAGAGGCCACGGCCAGCTACTTTCCACAGTTCAAGGCCGCCACCATCGAGATGGTCGTGGCCCAGGGCGGCATCGTGGGCTGGGCGGCCCCGCTGCAGGCGGTGCTGGAAGCCATGGGGTAAGGTGCAGCCCCTGAAACACGCCGCATCTCTTCTGCTGATCGCCTGCACACCGTGACCCGCCTATCCAGCATTTCCGCCAGTGTGCCGACCGACGCGCCACCGGTGGCCAAGCTCAACCTGGCCGATCAGGTCTACCAGGAACTCAAGGCGCGCATGCATGATTTCCGGCTGGTGCCGGGAGACCGTTTCTCGGAGCTCGAGATCGGACGCCGTCTGGGGGTGAGCCGCACCCCGGTGCGCGAAGCGCTGTTCCGCCTGCGCAATGAGGGCCTGTTAGAGGTGGAGAGCAAGAGCGGCTGGTTCGTCAAGCCCATCGACTTCGCTCGCCTGGACCAGCTGTACGACCTTCGCATCATCCTGGAGCAGGCGAGCATCGATCGTCTGGCCAGCCGTAATGCGCCTTCGCAGGAACTGGAAGCGCTCAAGGCCGTTTGGTTGGTACCCCCACCCGAGCGGCTGACCGATGCAAGGGAAGTGGGTGAGCTGGACGAGCAGTTCCACAGTACCCTGGTACGGGCGACGGGTAACGATGAACTGGCTCGCGTGCACTGGGACGTCACCGAACGCATCCGCCTGGTGCGGCGTCTGGACTTCACCCGGCCCGACCGCATCGAGGCCACCTACGCCGAACACGCCAAGATCCTGCGTCAGATCATCCAACGCAAGGCCGAGCCGGCCCGCCTGCTGCTCAAGGCCCACATCGAGCTGAGCAAGGTGGAGGTGCGCAAGATCTCGCTGGCGGCACTGCACGAAGCGAGGCAGCGGGCGGTGGGCGGCTGACAGGGCTGGCGCCCGCCAGCGTCAGGCAAACGGCGGCTCGCCCTGCCAGTCGAAGAAGCCCGGCAGGTCGGTGCTGACACGGTCGGGCCAGACGGCCTCGCGCTTTTCCAGAAAGGCGCCCACGCCTTCGCGCACATCCTGCGACTGTCCGCGCGACTGGATGGCACGGCTGTCCAGGCGGTGCGCGTCCATGGGGTGGGCAGCACCCGCCATGCGCCACAGCATCTGCCGCGTCAGGGCCACGGACACGGGGGCGCTGTGCTGCGTCATCTCGCGGGCCAGGGCTTGCGCGGCGCCCAGCAGATCGGCCGGCTCGTGCAGCGAGCGCACTAGGCCGCGCGCCAGCGCTTCCTCGGCCGCGAACACCCGGCCGCTGATGCACCACTCCAGGGCCGTCTGCATGCCCACCAGCCGGGGCAGGAACCAGGACGAGGCGGCCTCGGGCGTGATGCCGCGGCGTGCGAACACAAAGCCGAACCGCGCCTGTGTGGACGCGACGCGCACGTCCATGGGCAGCTGCATGGTCGCCCCGATGCCCACCGCCGCGCCGTTGATCGCGCCGATCACGGGCTTCAGGCTGCGGAAGAGGCGCAGCGTCACCTGTCCGCCGCCGTCACGGTAGACGTCACCGGCCATCGTGGCCTCGCGCCGCGGATCCTGGCGCTTGGCGTAGTCGAAGGTGTTGCCACCGGCGGCGAGGTCCGCCCCCGCGCAGAAGGCCCGGCCCGCACCCGTGATCACCACCGCCCGCACGGCATCGTCCGCATCCGTCAGGTCGAAAGCGGCGATCAGTTCGTCGCGCATCTGCGCCGTGAAGGCGTTGAGCTTGTCCGGGCGGTTCAGCGTGATCGTGGCCACACCGTCGTCCACGGCGTAGAGCAGGGTCTGGAAGTCGGTAGCGGCGGTCATGGGCTGAGAGTCCTTCCGAAAAGTCAGCAACTGCAGCCAGCGTTCGGCCGCGGCTGACGGCCTTTCAATGTACGCCTGCCCCGGGACCCAAGGGACGGCTTGAGAACGCACCTGCCCAGGAAGTCTCTCGCGGCAGTCAACTGCAGAGGGCGCCTTGCAAGGGCCCATGAATGGCTCCAGGAGAGCACCCGGCATCGCGTAAGCTGCCCGCATGAGTTCCAGCGCGCCCCGCACCACCGCCCTGTCCCCGCAGGCCTTCGCCACCTTGCTGCTGCTGGCCTGCATGATGGCCGGCAACCATGTGGCGGCGCGCATCGCGATGGACCACGGCGTGGATGTGATCACCGCGGTGGCGGTGCGCAGCGCGGTGACGGCCGGCGTGGTGGTCCTGATCGTGGCGGCTGTGGGCGTGAAAGTGCAGATGACCGTGCGCCACCGTTGGATGATGGCGCTGATCGGCACCCTGGTGGCGCTGCAGAGCGCGTGGCTGTATTCGTCCGTGGCGCGATTGCCCGTGGGGCTGGCGCTGCTGGCCTTCAATACCTACCCGCTGTGGGCCGCTTTCTGGGCCTGGGCGTTGTACCGGCACCGGCCGGAGCGCGCGGTGCTGATGGCCATGCCGGTGATCCTGTTCGGCCTGGCGCTCGCGCTGGACGTGGCCGGTGCCACTTCCGGCCTGGGCGCGCAGGGGCAGTGGGCGCGCATCGGTGCGGGCGCAGCCTTCGCCACGGTAGCGGCTGCCACCTTCGGGCTCATCCTGGTGCTGACTCAGCACGAGGTGGCGGTGCTGGACGGCCGGTTCCGCTCGGCGCTGAGCATGGGCATCGTCGCCGTGCTCACTTTTGCCTTTGCCAGCACGCAGACCGGCCTGCACTGGCCCACCGCCCCCGCGGGTTGGTGGGGCCTGGCCGCGCTGACCTTGCTCTACGGCACCGGCTTCACCGTGATGTTCACGCTACTGCCGAAACTCGGCGTGGTCGGCAGCTCACCCATCATGAACGTGGAGCCCGTGGCCGCCCTGCTGCTGGCCTGGCCCATCCTCGGCCAGGCCATGGCACCCGTGCAGTGGCTGGGCGCAGTGCTGGTGGTGGGGGCGGTGATGGTGCTGGGATTGCGGAAGCGGTAGCGGCGGTGCCGAATCGTCAACAACCGCAAGCCTTGCTCACAGACCGCGGGACCCGCCCCGCCCTACACCCGCCGTGCCGTGGCCGCCACCGGCTGGCCCCACAGATCGATGTGCACCGCCGTGCCGTCCTGCACCGCAGCCACGGCCTCACCCCGCACATAGCCCAGCGCCATGCAGGCGCCGGCCTTCAGGCTCCAGCCGGCTGAACTGACCTCGCCCACCGGACGGCCGTCCACCACGATGCTCTCACCGCCCCACAGGTAGTGTGCGGGGTCGTTCACCACGAAGGCCATGAGCTTCTTGCGCAGAGGCTGGCCGCGCGCGGCCAGCAAGGCCTCGCGGCCGATGAAGCCGGGCTTGTCCAGCTTCACGGCGAACTCCAGCCCCGCCTCGAACGGCGTCTCGTCCGGGCCCAGCTCCGCGCCCCAGGCGCGGCGCCCGGCCTCGATGCGCAAGGCGTCCAGTGCGTAGTAGCCGGCGTCGCGCAGGCCCAGGTCCTGGCCGGCGTGCATCAGCGCCAGGTAGACATGACGCGTCATCTCCACCGGCACGTACAGCTCGTAGCCGGGCCCGCCCACATAGGCCATGCGGGCGGCACGCACCCGGGCGTGGCCCAGGTCGATCTCGCGGGTATGCGAGAACTTCAAGGCGCCGGGTGAAAGATCATCAGGCGACACCCGAGCCAGCAGCTCGCGCGAGTTCGGCCCCATCACACTCAGCACGCTCCACAGCGGCGTCACGTCGGTCAGCACCGCCTGCTCGTCGGCGTTGATGTGGCGGCGGATCCAGTCGGCATCACGCACCGGCTGGGCCGAGCCGGTGACCAGCAGGAAGCGCTCGCCCGACGCATCAGGCGGCAGACGCATCACGGTCAGGTCGCTCTCGAAGCCGCCCCGCGCATTGAGCAGGCCGGTGTAGACCATGCGGCCCACCGGCATGTCCACGTCGTTGGCACACAGGCGCTGCAGCACGGTCAACGCGTCGCGCCCCTGCAGCAGGAGCTTGCCAAAGGAGGTCTGGTCGTAGACGGCCACCGCCTCGCGCGTGGCGCGCTGCTCCTCGATCACCCAGTCCAGCCAGCCCGGGCGGCCCAGGGTGTCGGCCGGGCGTGCCGCCCCAGCCGGGCGGAGGTAGTTGGCCCGCTCCCAGCCATTCTTGCTGCCGAACTCGGCGTTGCGCGTGCCGTGCGGGCCGGGACGCGAAGAACCGGCCAGCAGGTCATACAGCGGGCTGGTGCGCAGCGGGCGCGTGGTCTGCAGCTCCTGGCGCGGCCAACGCATGGCGTAGTGCAGGCCCAGCGTCTCTCCTGTGCGCTCGGCCAAGCCCTTGCGGTTGGCGTTGTGCGGGCCGAAGCGGCGGATGTCCACGTCCCACAGGTCGCCGGGGGGCTCACCATCGGCGATCCACTGCGCGATCAACTGGCCCGCGCCGCCGGAGTTGGCGATACCGGCGGAGTTGAAGCCGGCGCAGACGAAGTAGTTGCGCAACTCCGGCGCCTCGCCCAGGATGAAGTTGCCATCGGGCGTGAAGCTCTCCGGCCCGTTGAGCAGCATCTTGACCTGGGCCGTTTCCAGGCAGGGCGTGCGGTGGATGGCGTTGGTCATCAGGATCTCGAACTGGTCCCAATCCTCGTCCAGCAACTGGAACTGGAAGGTGCTGGGGATCGGGTCCACCGTCCAGGGTTTGGCCTGGGGTTCGAAGCCGCCCATGAGCAGGCCGCCCACCTCCTCCTTGTAGTAGATGAAGCCGTCGGGGTCGCGCATCACCGGCAGCATGGGGTGCACGCCTTCGATCTTGTCGGTGACGATGTAGAAGTGCTCAGCTGGGTACAGCGGCACCGTCACCCCGGCCAGCGCGCCGAACTGGCGCGCCCACTGGCCGGCGCAGTTCACCAGCGTCTCGCAGTGCACATCGCCCTGGGTGGTGCGCACGCCCACGGCACGCGGCCCGCCCGGGCCCTCGGCGGTGAGGACCCCAGTGACCTCCACGCCCTCCACCATGCGCACCCCAAGGTTGCGCGCGCCCTTGGCCAGCGACATGCACAAGTCCGCCGGATTGGCCTTGCCATCGCCCGGGATCCAGATCGCGCCCTGCAGGTCGTCGGTGCGCATCACGGGGTACAGATCGCCGGCCTGCTGCGGCGAGATCAGCTCCACCTCCACGCCGAAACTGCGCGCCAGCGCCGCCTGCTTGCGCAGCACCTGCATGCGCTCGGGGGTGCGCGCCACGTTCACGCTGCCGCATTGCTTCCAGCCCGTGGCCAGGCCGGTCTCCTGCTCCAGCGTGGCGTACAGCTCGATGCCGTACTTGCTCATGCGGGTCATGTTGCGGTTGGGTCGCATCTGCCCGATCAGGCCCGCCGCGTGCCAGGTGGTGCCACTGGTGAGCTGGCCCTGCTCCAGCAGCAGCACATCGGTAATGCCGAGCTTGGCGAGGTGGTAGGCCGTGGAACAGCCGGCAATGCCGCCGCCGACGATGACGATCTGGGCGTGGGTGGGGAGGGTCATGACGATGATGGGTAGCGACACGAGCGCGGTACACAGCTGAAGGTATCAGGCTAACTCATGCCCACAGGAGCTGACAATGCATGGAGTTGCCGGCTCATCTTTCCGCCTGAACCCTTTATGGTCAAGACCTCCATTCCCAAGACGACAGGCACCTCGACCCTGGGCATGGTGGCGAAGGCCGCAGGTGTCTCGGCCAGCACCGTGTCACGCATCCTGAACGGCACGGCCGTGGTCAGTGAAGCCAAGAAGCAGGCCGTGGATGAGGCGATTGCGAGGCTGGGCTTCGTACCCAACCCCGTGGCACGAGGGCTGGCCGGCGGCCGTACGCTGAGCGTGGGCGTGGTTACGCAGTCCATCGACAGCCCGTTCTATGGAGTGGCCCTCAGAGGTATCGAGGACGAACTGGACCGAGTCGGCTACAGCCCGCTCTTCGTCAGCGGTCACTGGAACGCGACTGAAGAGGCACGCTGCATCGATATGCTGCGCTCGCGTCGGGTGGACGGCATCATCGTGCTGACCGGCCGGCTCAGCGACGCCGCACTGAAGCAATACGCCAAGGCCCTGCCCATGGTGGCCACGGGAAGGCGCCTGAAGGCCCCCAACCTCTACACCCTGGACTTCAACAACTTTGAAGGTGCACGCCTGGCCACAGGGCACCTGACTTCGCTCGGCCATCAGCGCATCGCGTTCATTGCGGGCAACTCGGAGCACCCGGATGCCAACGAGCGCCTGTGTGGGTACCGAGCAGGCCTGGAAGCCGCCGGGATAGCCTTCAACCCGGAGTTGGTGGCCTCCGGGCTGTTTCACGAGGAGAGCGGGATGCTGGCCGCCGAGCGCCTGTTGGACACCCGCCAGCGCTTCACGGCCTTGTTTGCCGCCAATGACCAGATGGCCTTGGGCGCCTGCCTGGCGTTGCAGCGGCGCTCCCTGAGAGTGCCGCAAGACGTGTCAGTGATGGGTTTTGACGACCTGTCCATCTCTCGTTACAGCATTCCGCCCTTGAGCACCGTCCACCACCCGGCCTACGAACTCGGCCAGGGCGCAGCGGCGGCGATGCTGTGCCTGCTGCGGGGTGAGAAGCCCAGCTTCAACCTGCCCGGCCCGCGGGTCATCGCCCGCGAATCGACGGCAGCTCCGAGCACCCGGCCCTGAAGGGCGAGCACATCAGCAGATACCCTGATTTGACAGAGGGGGTTAGCGCCAAGATAATTTGAAAGCGCTTTCAAGCGACCCACCCTCCACCACCACCTCGATGCCCGAGTTCAGCAAGCGTGTCGCCACGAAGGGCCGCCGTCATGCGATGGTCGCCGTGGCCACGCTGGGTCTGGCGACAACGGGTGCGCTGCAGGCCTCCAGCGGACGCAAGCTCACGGTGGCGGCGTTTCCTCTGCTGGATGAAATCATCAAGGCAGCATTGCCCAGGTGGCGCCAGCGCCACCCGGATGTGGCCGTAGAGGTGGTCAGCCGCCAGTACGTGGACCATCACACCGCCATGACCACCGCGCTGTCCACGTCGGTCTACCTGCCTGACGTGATGGCCCTGGAAGCCAGCTACGTGGGGCGGTTCTCACATGGAGAGGGCCTGCAGGATCTGTCCCTGGCACCGTTCCAAGCGGAAGCCTTGCGCCCGCGATTCGTGCCCTACGCGTTCGAGCAGACCCGCAACCGCCGCGGCGCGCGGGTGGCGGTGCCCACAGACATCGGGCCCGGCACCTTGCTGTACCGCGCCGACCTGCTCTCCAAGGCCGGGCTCGGCGAAGGGGACCTCACACCAACCTGGGAGGCCTACGTGGCAGCGGGCGCCAGGATCAAGGCCGCCACGGGCGCCTACCTGGTCGGCAACGCCCAATCGCTCAAGGACATCGTCATCCGCAGCGGCCTGCGCGCAGGCGAAGGGCTGTACTTCGACAAGGATTCCAAGGTCCTGGTGAACTCATCGCGCTTCCACCGGGCCTTCGAGCTCGCCAGGCAAGTGAGGCAACGCCAGCTCGATGCCAAGGTGAGCGCTTGGTCCAACGAATGGGCCGAAGGGTTCCGCCGGGGCTCGATTGCCACCGATCTCACAGGTGCCTGGATGGTC
>CAISJH010000481.1 GCA_903885585.1 uncultured beta proteobacterium | reverse complement strand
TCACTGACGCCCTGGAGCGGGCCGTGGAAGCAGGAGGTGCAGCATGAAGACTTCAGGCATTCCAACACCGTCGCGCGAACCGTCGGCGCAGCTGGTCGAACTGCTGACGGCCGGCTCGGCCCACGCCCCGGAAGATGCCGACGGCCTGACCAACCACCTGCCGATGGCGTTGCTGGCCCTTCACCATCTGGGCGCTGGCCCCGAGCGACTGGCCGCCTTTGCGCAAGGCTATGCGCCGCGTCTGCAACCTGCCCCGCCGCAGCAGCCCTGGTCCCCGGGCGACCCGTGGCCCGATCGCCTGGGCCGCCCCGAAGCCTGGTCCGGCTACCGTGCGCTGTTCACCGAGTGGATAGCGCAAGAGGGCGCCATCGACATGCTGGGCCAGGTGCTGCCGCAATTGATGCCGGGCGTGGGTGCGGCCGGCTTTCATGGCCTGATCCGCACCGCCAGCGCGGTGCGTTGCGGGCATCTGGGGGAATTGGCGGATGGCCTGGCCTACTGGGCCAGCCGTCACCTGCGCCTGGGGGCCTTGCACAACCCGCTTGCCGGCACCGCCCGCGCCCCAGCCACCGAGGACCCGGTGGCCTTGCTGCGCGAACTTCCTGCGGGGAGATCGCGCCAGCGCCTGATCAGCGACCAACTGCGCGCTGTGGCGCGCGACGGTCGGGTCAACCGAGTGGCAGCCCGCCTGATGGTGGATGGCCATACCCTTGAGCGCCTGGCCCGCACCGCCGCGTTCGCCTACGCGCACACGGGCAACTTCACGGCCCTGCACCTGGTGACGGGCACCCACGCCCTGCGGGTTTTGACGCGCTTGCTGGATGAACCGCTCGTGGCCTGGGCCTGGCACTGGCAGGCCTTCGCCCACGCCGTGGTGGCCGCACGCCTGCAGCCCGCGGACGAGGTGGCGCTGCGCCCGTGGAAGGCCATCATCGCGCGCGCCCTGGACCAGGACGACGAGCACGTGATCAAGCTGGTCGAGTCCTGCCTGGAAGAAGAGCGGGTTTACGCCCGCCGCGGCGAGACGCTGTGGCGCCAGGCGGCCTCGCGAGCGGTGGCCTGAATCCCTTTCACCTGGCCCGGGAGTCTTCCTGAAGCCCATTTTGTTGTTGCGCCCATGGCCCTGCTTTCCCTGACCGATGCCCACCTCGCCTACGGCCACGTGCCCCTGCTGGACGGCGCTGCCTTTGCGCTGGAGCCTGGCGAGCGCGTGGCGCTGATCGGGCGCAACGGCACGGGCAAGTCGTCGCTGCTGAAGGTGATGGCGGGGGTGGAGCGCCTGGACGACGGTCTGCTCCAGCAACAGGGCGGCTTGCGGCGCGTGTACGTGCCGCAGGAGCCGCAGTTCCCCGCAGGCGCCAGCGTCTTTGACGCCGTGGCTGAGGGTGTGGCGCAGGCGCGAGCCCTGCGCGAGCGGTATGAAGCCTTGGCCAGCGGTGACCATACCCAGGCCGAAGATCGGCTGGCGGCCGCGCCCGCGTCAAGCTCGGGCCGGGATGACGCCGAGGGTCCCGACGACCTCGACACCTTGCAGACCCGCATCGAGGCCCTGGACGGCTGGACCTGGGAGCAACGCGTGCATGAGGCGCTGCAGCGGCTGCACCTGGACCCGCAGGCCCGGGTGGACGCCCTGTCCGGCGGCACCCGAAAGCGCGTGGCCCTGGCCCAGGCCCTGGTGGCGCGGCCGGACGTGCTGCTGCTGGACGAGCCCACCAACCACCTGGACATCGACGCCATCGAGTGGTTGCAGGACCTGCTGGTGCAGTGGCGCGGTACCGGGGCGGGCTCGGGGTCTTCAGGCGGCCTGGTGCTGGTCTCGCACGACCGCGCCTTCATCGATGCCGTGGCCACCCGCATCATCGAACTCGACCGCGGCGTGCTGCGCAGCTACCCCGGCAACTTCGCCGCTTTCGAAGCCGCCAAGGCCCGTGAACTGGAGAACGAAGCCCTGGCCAATGCGCGCGCCGACAAGCTGCTGGCGCAGGAGGAGGTGTGGGTGCGCAAGGGCGTGGAGGCGCGGCGCACCCGCAGCGTAGGCCGGGTGGCCCGGCTGCAGGCCCTGCGCGCCCAGCGCTCGGCCCGGCGCGACCAGCTCGGCCAGGTGCGGCTGGAGCTCGACGCGGGCCTGCCGCCCGGCAAGATCGTGGCCGAGCTGAAGGACGTGAGCATGCGCTTTGGCGAGCGTGTGGTGATCGACCACTTCAGCGCCACGCTCTTGCGCGGCGACAAGGTGGGCCTGATCGGCCCCAACGGCGCCGGCAAGACCACACTGCTCAAGCTCATCCTGGGAGAGCTGCAACCCACCTCGGGCACCGTGCGTCAGGGCACCCGGCTGCAAGTGGCCTACTTCGACCAGATGCGCGCCGGCCTGGACCTGGAGGCGTCGCTGGTCGACACCATCAGCCCGGGCAGCGAGTGGGTGGAGTTCGGCGGGCAGCGCAAGCACGTCATGAGCTACCTCACCGACTTCTTGTTCTCGCCCGAGCGTGCCAACTCGCCCGTGCGCACCTTGTCGGGTGGCGAGCGCAATCGCCTCTTGCTGGCGCGCCTGTTCGCGCTGCCGGCCAACGTGCTGGTCCTGGACGAGCCCACCAACGACCTGGACATCGACACGCTGGACCTGCTGGAGGAATTGCTGCAGGGCTACGGCGGCACGGTCTTCCTGGTCAGCCACGACCGGCGCTTTCTGGACAACGTGGTCACCAGCACCATCGCCTGGGAGGGCGACCCGGCCTACGGCGGCCACCCCGGGCTGTGGCGCGAGTACGAGGGCGGCTACGAGGACTGGAAGCGGCAGCGGGAGCGCGCGCGCGTGCTGGCTTCGTCTGCGCAGCCCGCCAGGCCTGTGGCGCCAGGCGCTGCTACGGGAGCCGCTGCCGTCGCCCTGCCCGCCGTGGAGCCCCGGCTTGAGGCTGTCGCTCCCGCGCCCAGCCCCTCAGCCCCCCCGCGCAAGCTCAGCTACAAAGAGCAGCGTGAACTCGAGGCCCTGCCCGCGCGCATCGAGGCTCTTGAGGCTGAGCAGAGAACGATAGACGCCGAGTTGGCCGACGGCCTGCTGTTTGCGCGTCATCCGCAGCGGGGGGCAGAGCTCTCAGCGCGCCATGCCCAGATCGAGGACGAGTTGATGCACGCGCTGGAGCGCTGGGAGGCGCTCGCCGCCCGCTGAAAAGCCAGCGGCAGAGCCTGCGGGTGGCGGCGCTACAGGCCTGCCGATGCAGGCGAGAGGTGCGCTACAGGCCGTTCAGCGCCAGCAGCGCCCGCATGCGGTGGGCCGCCAGGTCCGGGTCGGCCAGAGCGCCCGCGGCGTCGGCGAGGCGAAACAGCTCACACAGATGGGGCAGCGAGCGGGCGCTGTGCTGCCCGCCGACCATGCTGAAGTGCGTCTGGTGCCCGTTGAGCCAGGCCATGAAGACCACCCCGGTCTTGTAGAAGCGCGTGGGAGCCCGGAAGATGTGCCGCGACAGCGGCACCGTGGGCGCCAGCAGTGCGCGATAGCGGTCCACCTCACCTTGCGCCAGCGCCTGCAAGGCGGCGCTGGCCACAGGCGCGATGGCGTCGAAGATGCCCAGCAGCGCGTCGCTGTGCTGCTGCGTGGGGTGGTCGCCCACACCGTCGCCCTCGATCAACGCGGGATAGTTGAAGTCGTCGCCCGTGTACATGCGCACGCCCGGGGGCAGGCGGCGGCGCATGCGAACCTCGTGGGCCTGGTCCAGCAGCGAGATTTTGATGCCGTCGACCTTGGACGGGTGCGCGGCGATGACACCCAGCGCGGTGTCCATGGCCGCCTCGACCTCTGCGCTTCCCCAGTAGCCGGCCAGGGCCGGGTCGAACATGTCGCCCAGCCAGTGCAGGATCACGGGCTCACGCGCCTGTCGCAACAGCCGGTCGTAGACGCGTTCATAGTCGGCAGGGCCGCGTGCCACACGCGCCAGGGCGCGGCTGCACATGAGGATGAGCCGCCCGCCCAAGGCCTCGATGGCGGCCATCTGCTCCTCGTAGGCGAGGATCACATCGTCCACGCTGCGGGCCTCGGCCGGGTTCAGTTGGTCGGTGCCGCAGCCGCTGGCCACCAGGGCGCCTGGCACCCTGTGCGCAGCCTGCAACGTGCGCTCGATCAGCTGCAGCGAGGTGGGCCAGTCCAGCCCCATCCCGCGCTGTGCGGTGTCCATCGCTTCAGCCACGCCCAGCCCCAGTGACCACAGGTGCTGCCGGTAGGCGATGGTGGCGTCCCAATCCACGGCGCTCTGCAGCCACGGGTCGATGGCGGCGCAGGGGTCGGCCACCACATGGGCGGCGGAGTAAGCGACGCGGTTGAAGACCTTGGGGCCGGACGGTGGCGCGACCGGGGTGCCGCGCAGCGCGTAGGCGGCCAGGCGGCCGTCTTCTGTGAGCAGGTTCAGGGTGGCCATGGCAGTGGTGGCGTGTCGGGCAGGTCAGC
>CAISJH010000480.1 GCA_903885585.1 uncultured beta proteobacterium | reverse complement strand
GAGCGGCCGGGCGGTCGCTGCCGGCCGCGCGCCGGGCCAGCACGGCCACCACGCGGGAGCGCGGACCGGCGGACTGGTCGTTGTCCAGGTAGCGCACCATGGCCCCGTGCGTGACCGCTGCCTGCAACATCTGGCTGAAGTTGCCGCCGATGTGCGGGCGGATGGCTTCACGCTCGAAGGCGCCTACCAGCGCCCGCGCGGAGGCCTTCGCTACCGAGACCGTGAAGTGGTTGGCCCAGAACCAGGCCAGCCGCTCCATGAAAGGCCGCGCGCTGACCACCGCCGTGGCCAGGTGGGAACGCACGTCGGCCTGGACGATGGGGCGGAAGTGATCTCCGAACTGCTGCTCACCGCTGCGCGTGTCGCCAGTCATGCCGGTCATGGCATTGGCCATCGCGGGGTTCGGGCGGCGCTGCGTCTGGATGAAGCTGGCGTGCGCGCGGATGCCGTCGCTCAGCCGGGCCAGACCCTGGCCCCTTGGTGGGTCTGCGGGGCCGATCTGCGCTGCCAGCCAGGCCGCGGCCTCGGGCCCCACCAAGCGCAGGTCGGCTTCACCCAGACCGAATCGGTGCGCCGCAATGGCGGCCGTGTGGGGTCCGCGGCTCGGGTCGGTCAGCAACATGGGTGCCCTTTCTGGTGATGCTGCCAGGCCGTCAAGCTGCTGTGGACTTTGCGCGTCTACTTGTCCAGCAGGGCGTTGACCGCGGCCACGTCGGTCGGCTTCAGCTGCCCTGAGGCCAGGCGCAGCCTCAGCCCGCCCAGGATCACGTCGTAGCGGGCCTTGGCCAGGTCGCGCCGGGTCTGGAAGAGCTGGGTCTGGGCGTTGAGCACGTCGAGGTTGACGCGCACGCCCACCTTGTAGCCCAGTTGGGTGGCCTCGAGGGCCAGTTGCGAGGAGGACTCGGCCGCTTCCAGCGCCTTGACCTGGGCCAGGCCGGACTGCACGCCGAAGTAGGCTTGACGCGTGGCCTGGGCAACGGCCCGACGGGCACCTTCGACGTCATTGCGGGACTTGTCCTCCAGCGCCAGCGTCTCCTTGATGCGGTTCTGCGTGGCGCCTCCGGTGTAGAGCGGCCAGTTCAGCTGCACCCCCACGGTGGCGGACTTGGTGATGCCTGGCAGGCTGGCCGAGCTGCCGCTGAAACGCGTAGCGCCTACCGACCCCACCGCGTCCACGGTGTAGGACTCCGCGGCGCGGGCCTTTTGGGTCTCCAGCCGGGCGACCTCCAGCCCCAGCCGTGCCTTGCGCACGGAAGGATGTGAGCCATCGGCCAGGCTGGTCCAGGCTTCGGCATCCGTCGGTGCAGGCACGGGCAGGGTGGCACTCTTGACCAAGCCCTTGGGGGTGACGCCCGAGCGGCCGACCAACTGGTCCAGCGCAATGCGCTTGGTGCGCAGATCGTTGTCGGCGGCAATCTCTTGCGCGGTGGCAAGGTCGAAGCGGGCCTGGGCTTCACGCGTGTCGGTGATGGTGGCGGTGCCCACCTCGAAATTGCGCTTGGCCGACGCGAGCTGCTCGGTGATGGCGGCCTTGCTGGCGCGGGTCGTGGCCAGGGCGTCCTGCGCGGCCAGCACATCAAAGTACCCCTGGCTCACCCGCACGATGAGATCCTGCTCCACAGACTCCAGGTCGGCCTGGGCCAGTTGAACGGCTTTGCGTGCTTGCTCGATCGTGGGTGCTGTGGCCTTGTTGAACAGCGGGTACTTGCCGCTCAAGGTGGCGCCCAGGCTGTTGTTGTCGCCACTGCCCACGCGCGGTGCGTCCGCCTGGCTCAGCGACGCGTTGCTGCTCAGCGCGGCGGAGGGGCGCAGCAGCGCGTCGGCCTGGGCGGCGCGGTATTCCGCTGACTGGGCCTGGGCGCGGGCGCTCAGGAAGGCGGCGTCGTAGGTGCGTGCGGCGTCGTAGAGCTCCTGCAGGCTCTGCGCCCATGCCGGCAGGCCTGCACCGGCCAGCAGCATCGCCAGGGGCGCGAGAAGGAGACGAGGGTGTTGCGGAGTCCGCATGCAGCAGTCCTTTCGGTGGGGCTGGGTGAGGTTGTAACCGAAGCGGCGCCGACTTGCGCCCCACCATGCGACGAACCGTGCGCTGCCCCAAATGAATTGCAGGCGCCCCGGCGGCTCAATGCTCGCGAGGGGGCGTTGTCAGAACTTGAAGCGGCTCGGCTCCGGGAAGTTGAGCAGCCGCGGCGCCACGGTGTCGAAGAGGTCGACGTGGGAGAACGCCTGCTGCGCCGCGCGTGTGTACAGCCGGGCGCGCATGATGGGCTCCTGCCCGACGATGGCCAGCAGCCGCCCACCGACCTTGAGCTGCTGCAGCAAGGCCTGCGGCACCTCGGCCACGGAGCCCGACAGCACGATGGCGTCGAAGGGCGCGCCTTGGGCGTGACCGGCGCTGCCGTCGGCCTGGAGCACGCGGGCGTTGTCCACGCCTGCCTGGCGCAGGTTCTGGCTGGCGCGTTCGGCGAGCTTTGGGTGGATCTCCAGGCTGGTCACCTCTGCGGCCAGGCCTGCCAGCAGACAAGCCATGAAGCCCGAG
>CAISJH010000479.1 GCA_903885585.1 uncultured beta proteobacterium | reverse complement strand
CTTCAAGCTGGACACCACGCAGCTGCCCGGCCCCATGCAGATCGGCCTCACCACCCAGGCCGACTGGACGCTGGGGCTTGAACGCACCCTGCGCCTGGAATGACCAAGGCCGCACGCTGGGGCTGGACCGTGGCCGCCCTGGTCACCACGGGGGCGGTGCTGGTGCTGGCCTTCGTGCTCTCCTTCAGCGGCTCCGAGAGCCGTTTCTACGAGCGGCAGTTCGCCTGGCTGTTCTGGATCAACGTCGCGGTGGCCGTGCTGCTCACACTCGTGATTGGTGTGGTGGCCGTGCGCATGGTGCTGAGGGTGCGGCGTGGCAAGTTCGGCAGCCGGCTGCTCATCAAGCTGGCGGGCATCTTTGCCATCGTGGCGGTGCTGCCCGGGCTGGTGATCTACACGGTCAGTTGGCAGTTCGCCTCCCGCAGCATCGAGAGCTGGTTTGACGAGCGCGTGGCCCGCGCCTTGGACGCGGGCCTGGCGCTCGGACGAGGCACCCTGGAGTCACTGCAGTCCGACTTGGCCGACAAGGCCGTGGTGGCCGCCGGCCGTCTGGCCGAGCCACCGGGGGTGATCGGCCCCCTCACCCTGGAGCGTCTGCGTGAGCAGCTGGGAGCCCAGGAGGTGTCTCTGGTGGCGGCCTCGGGCCAGGTGCTGGTGGGTGCCTCGTCTTCCCTGCGGGGCGTCGGGGCCGGCCTGTCTGGCCTGGAGCGCCCGCCCGCTGCACTTCTGCGCCAGGCGCGCAGCGGCGCACCGGCCGGTCAGATCGAAGGGCTGGACGATGACATTCCCGGGGCGCACATCCGGCTGCTGGTGTCTGTGCCGAACAACGCCATCACGCTCAATGCCACCGAAGCCCGTTACCTGCACGTGCTGCAACCGCTACCCCGGGGCCTGACCACCAATGCCGTGGCGGTGCAGACGGCCTACAGCGAGTACCAGCAGCGTGCGTTGGCTCGCGAGGCGCTGCGCCGCATGTACATCGGCACGCTCACGCTGGCGCTGATCCTCGCGGTGTTTGGTGCGGTCCTGCTGGCCATCGTGCTGGGCAACCAGCTCACCCGCCCCTTGATCCTGCTGGCCGAGGGCGTGCGCGAGGTGGCGGCGGGCAACCTGGCGGCCCGCCCGGTCTTCGCCTCGGGCGACGAGCTCGGCGGCCTCACCCGCTCCTTTGCCGACATGACCCAGCAGGTGGCCGATGCGCGCTCTGCGGTGCAGCGCGGCGTGGACCAGCTCGAGTCGGCCCGCACCCGGCTGCAGACCATCCTGGACAACCTCACCGCCGGGGTCATCCTGTTCGATCGCGAAGGCCGCATCGACACCGTCAACCCGGGGGCCACGCGCATCCTGCGCCAGCCGCTGCAGGCCTACACGGGCCGGCCCATGCAGGAGGTGACGGAGCTGACCGCGTTTGCCGAGAGCGTGGCCCAGCGCTTTGACACCTTGGTGGCGGGCTCCGAGCCTGGCGAGCGCGAGCAATGGCAGGACTCGTTTGAGCTGCGTACCGCACAGCCGGGCGCCATCACCTTGCTGGCGCGTGGTGCCATGCTGCCGGGCGACGCCCGCTTGTTGGTGTTTGACGACATCACCGAGGTGGTCTCTGCCCAGCGCGCGCAGGCTTGGGCAGAGGTGGCGCGTCGCCTGGCGCACGAGATCAAGAACCCGCTCACGCCCATCCAGTTGTCGGCCGAGCGCCTGCAGCACAAGCTCGCCTCGCGCCTGGAGGGCGCCGACCAAGCCATGCTGGTGCGCGGTGTGGGTGTCATCGTTGACCAGGTGGAGGCGATGAAGCAACTGGTCAACGAGTTCCGTGACTACGCCCGGCTGCCCTCGGCCCAGCTGCACCCCCTGGCGCTCAACGCCCTGGTGTCCGATGTGGCCTCGCTCTACGGCCAGGCGCAGGAGCAGGGCCGGCTGGCCCTCGCGCTGGCAGGCGACCTGCCCGACATCCTCGGGGACGCGGCGCAACTGCGCCAGGTCATCCACAACCTGCTGCAGAACGCGCTGGATGCCGTGGCCTTGCGCGGGGGTAGCGAGGGGGGTCACGTCGTACTGGCCACCGAGGCGGTGCGTGGTGAGACCGACGGCGCCGTCACCGCGGTGCGCCTGTCGGTCGTGGATAACGGCCCGGGCTTCGAGGAGCAGGTGCTGCGGCGGGCTTTCGAGCCCTACGTCACCACCAAGCCGCGAGGCACCGGCCTTGGGCTGGCGGTGGTCAAGAAGATCGCCGATGAGCACCGTGCGCGCGTCCGCATCCGCAACCGCCACGAGGGCGATCAGCCTGACGGCCCTGTGACCGGCGCGCGGGTTTCGATATCATTTTTCGCATTGGCACAATCGGGGTCGGGCATTGCGCCCGTTCTGCACCCTTGATTGCACTCCTGAGGTCCCGCTTTCTGCAACGGCCATGTCGACGATTCTTGTAGTGGATGACGAACTCGGGATCCGGGCGCTCCTGTCGGAGATCCTGGCCGATGAGGGCCACACGGTGGAGTTGGCCGAGAACGCCGGCCAGGCTCGGGCCGCCCGCGAGCGCGCACGGCCAGACCTGGTGCTGCTGGACATCTGGATGCCCGACGTGGACGGCATCACGCTGCTCAAGGAGTGGGGCAGTGCCGGCCTGTTGACCATGCCCGTCATCATGATGAGCGGGCATGGCACCATCGACACCGCGGCCGAGGCCTCGCGCTTTGGCGCCTCGGCCTTTCTCGAGAAGCCCATCACGCTGCAGAAACTGCTCAAGGCCGTGGACCAGGCCTTGTCCAAGCCACCCGGCCCGCGCCCACCCGGCAGCGCCGCAGATGCGGCGCATGGTGCGGCCGGTCACGCTGGCTCACAACGCTCTGTCGGGCCGGCCAGCGTCGGCCTGCAAGTCGTACCGGTTGCATCGGCCATGGCTCCAGCGGTGACGGCGCCCGCGGGCTCCGCCCTGCCGCCCACGCGCCAGACTTTCGATCTGGACCGCCCGCTGCGCGAGGCCCGTGACGCCTTCGAGAAGAGCTACTTCGAGTTCCACCTGGCCAACGAGGGAGGCTCCATGACCCGCGTGGCCGACAAGACCGGCCTGGAGCGCACCCACCTGTACCGCAAGCTCAAGCAACTGGGCGTAGACCTGACCCGCACCAAGCGCAACGGTCAGGGCTGAAGCTCAGGCTATACTGTTCGGCTTACGGCCAAGTAGCTCAGTTGGTAGAGCAGCGGATTGAAAATCCGCGTGTCGGTGGTTCGATTCCGCCCTTGGCCACCAATCTCACGGGCCCAAGTTTTGCTCTGGGCCCGTTTCATTTGTGCGGTCCCCGAGGGAACGCCGCTCCTGCCTCAGGACGACGGCCCGCGCCAAGCCGCCGGATTCAGCCCCTTTCGGCGCAGAGAACGCCTCTCTTCTCTGCCTGTCTCAGGACTGTCCTGAGACGACCCCTAGGAAACAGCCACCACGCTCACGCAGGCCCCTCGCCTGCAATTCTGATTGCACACGATTTCAAGTAAAGCCATTTCCATGGGCGCGTACCTCGTTTCGCCCACGACACACCCTACCGAATGCGGCCGCTTCCGTGCCTCCTTCTCGGTCCAACGCTCTAAGGGCGAAGGCAGCTACTGCCGAGTGTTCAGGTCGAACACGACGTTTGCGTCACGCGATGCTGCCCAACTGTTCGCCGTCACCCAAGGGTGGCTGCAGACCTGCATGCCCAATCCCCCGTCGTGCTGACGACTGCTCGCCGCAGCCGTTCTCGAACAGATTCGACCTCGCGGACTTCCGGTTCGCACGCATGCATCGCGATTGATGCGTCCTGACTCAATGAAAGGCTCATCATGAGCACCAAGATCTTCGTGGGCAACCTGCCCTTTTCCGTCACCGACGCCAGCCTCAGAAGCAACTTCGGCGAGTTCGGCAAAGTGTCCTCCGCCAAGGTCATGATGGACCGCGACACCAACAAGTCCAAAGGCTTCGGTTTTGTTGAGATGGTGTCGGCCGAGTTTGCCCAGGCCGCGATCAACGGCTTGAACGGCCTGTCCGTCGATGGCCGCACCATCAGCGTGAGTCTGGCGCGTCCCCGTGAAGACCGCGCCACCGCGGGCGGCTACAGCTCCCAGGGCTACCGCGCCTCCAACCGCTCGGACGTAGGCTATGGAACGGATGGCTTCGGCGGCCGAGGCTGATCGCGGCCTGCGCCACATCCTGAAAAACCGTCTCTCCGAGGCGGTTTTTTTCGCTCCTCGCATGCGACGGTTCCCCCGGTACCGCCTTGGCCGACTTCGACCTCAAGCCCAGCACGAACAGCGTCACTGAAGAGTTGCGTCGCGTGCAAGCCCTGCTGCAACTGGAGCAAAGGGAAGACCAGGCGCAGTTCAAGCTCAAGAATGCCAAGACCAGCATCCAGGAGCGACAGCGCCGCGGCTTGACCTGGTACCCCGTCACCATCACCCAGGAAGACATCGGTTTTGGCGGCAAGGTGGTGCTGGAGTTGGAGCGCCCGGCAAGCCAGCAGGGCCTGCACCTGTTTCAGGTGGGCAGGAACGCGTCGCTGTTTGGTGCGTCGCCTGCTCCATCGGAGGACCCGCCCACGCTCCATGGTGTCGTGACCAGCGTGCGGCGCAACAAGCTGCAGCTGACCACGACCAAGGAGGAACTTCCGGACTGGGTGCTGGATGGCGGCAGATTGGGTATCGATCTCACCTTCGACG
>CAISJH010000478.1 GCA_903885585.1 uncultured beta proteobacterium | reverse complement strand
GCTGCAGGTGGACCGCTTGCGGGTCTGCCAGGGCCTCGCCATAGCCGTTGATCGGCGCACAGGGCACACCTGCGTCGGCAAAAGCCTGCAGCCATTGGGCGGCCGTGCGCCGCGCGAAGTGCGGATCCAGCAAGTCCTTCAGCGCTCCCTGGTGCTGCGCACGCAGCGCAGGGGTGGCAAAGCGTGAGTCCTGCAGCAACTCGGTGGTACCCACCACGGCGCACACCTGCTGCCACAGCCGGTTGTTGCCTGCCGCAATGACAAACCAGCCGTCGCTGGCTGCGTAGGCTTGGTAAGGGGCGTTGCGCGGGTGCGCTGATCCCAGCTTGCGCGGGTTGCGCCCGGTGCCGAAGTATTCGCTGGTCTGCAGCGCCGAGATGCCCAGTGTGGCTGCGAACATGGGCACGTCAATGTGGCCGCCGGGGCCACCAGAGCGCACCCGGGCCAGCACGGCGGCGATGCTGAAGGCGGCGTACAGGCCGGAGGCAAAGTCCGCCAGTGGCACTCCGGCCTTCACCGGTGCGCCCTCGGGCTCACCCGTGACGCTCATCACGCCAGCCGCAGCCTGGATGGTCACGTCAAAGCCGCCCTCGGTGCCTCGCGGTCCGTCCTGCCCGAAGGCGGAGATGGAGCAGTACACCAGGGAGGGCTTGCGTGCCTGAAACCAATCCCACCCCAGGCCCAGGCGCTGCATGGCGCCGGGGCGGCTGTTCTCCACCAGCACGTCGGCCTCCATGACCAGGCGTCGGGCCAGGTCCAGGTCGTCGGGTTGCTTGAGGTCCAGGGCGATGGATCGCTTGCCACGGTTCAAGCTGGCGAAGTTCTCGCTATAGCCTGCGGACAGCGGCGGCCAGGTGCGCATGGCGTCGCCCTCAGGGGGTTCCACCTTCACGACCTGTGCGCCGTAGTCCGCCAGCAGCATGCCGGTGAAGGGGCCGGAGGCGATCTGGCAGAACTCCACCACCTTCACGCCGGCGAGGGGCCGCGGGTCCTGCGTCATGGTCGTGCGGCGCTCAGGGCTCAGAAGGGCGCATCGTCGCGTGCGGGCATGTCCGCCTTGCGTATGCGGGTGGTCTTGCGTGCAGGCGCGGCCTCGGGCGCCGGTTGCCCCAGCGAGCCGGAGGCAGATGCTGCAAAAGCCTGGGTGGCGTCCGACGACGCATCGCTACCTGCGCCGTCCGGGTTCGCCGCCGCGGCTGCCTCGGGTTCCTTGATGACGCGCGTGTACGGCGCCAGCGTCTGAACCAGTTGCCCGTAGATGCGCGGGCTGCCCGCCACCACCTCGCGTTGGTACAGGAAATCGGCCTCGCCCGTGAAGTTGCCCACCAGACCACCAGCCTCGGTGATCATCAGCGAGCCGGCCGCCACATCCCAGGGGCTCAGCCCGGTCTCGAAGAAACCGTCATACCAGCCCGCGGCCACGTAGCAGAGGTCCAACGCCGCAGCACCTGGGCGGCGCATGCCGGCGCAGTTCTGCATCACCTCTTCAAACATCTTCATGTAGCGCTTGAAGTTGTCGCCCTTGCGAAAGGGGAAGCCGGTGCCGATCAGCGCGTCCGACATTCGGGTGCGCTTGGACACGCGCAGCCGGCGGTCGTTCAGGTAGGCGCCCTTGCCCTTGCTGGCGTAGAAGAGGTCGTTGCGTGTGGGGTCATAGACCACGGCCTGCTCCACCTTGCCGCGGAACGCGAGCGCGATGGACACGGCATACACCGGGAAGCCGTGGATGAAGTTGGTGGTGCCGTCCAGCGGATCGATGATCCACAGGTAGTCGCTGTGCTTGCTGCCTCGCTGGCAGCCTGACTCCTCGGCCAGGATCGCATGCCCCGGATAGGCCTCCAGCAGGGTGGAGATGATGGCCTCCTCGGCCGCCTGGTCCACTTCGGTCACGAAGTCGTTGGTGCCCTTGGACGCCACCTTCAGCACGTCCAGGTCCAGCGCTGCCCGGTTGATGATCGAACCCGCACTGCGCGCCGCCCTCACGGCAATGTTCAGCATGGGGTGCAGGGTCTGGGACATGGGTGGGCCTTCAGGGCTGGGGACAAGGGGCGGACGCAGGCGGCGGGGGCAAAGAAGAGACCAAGCCACGCTGGAGCGTTGCCCGGGCACTTCTTGAAAGAGCGAAGGGCAGACAATGCGCGGCTGCCCAGGGGTGTGAGTTTACCCGCGGCCCTCCCAGACAGTGCCATGCCCGCCCACGCCGATCCCACGCGCTTCATCCTGCTGCACACCAGCCACGGCGGCAACGTGGGTGCGGCTGCGCGGGCCCTGAAGGTCATGGGTTTTGGCGATCTGGTGCTGGTGCGGCCCCGGTTCGACGATGTACTCGTGCGGGAGGAGACCATTGCGTTTGCAAGCGGCGCCGCCGACGTACTGGCCCGCGCCCGCATCGTGGACAGCCTGGCCGAGGCCCTGGAGGGCGTGACCCACGCCTGTGCCACGGCCATGACGCCGCGCGACTTCGGTCCGCAGGCGCAAGCCCCCCGCACCGCCTTGCCCCAGCTGGCGCAGCAGCCGCACCGGGTGGCTTTTGTTTTCGGCTCCGAGCGCTTCGGCATGGCCAATGAGGATGTCTGGCGCTGCCACAGCGTTTTGAGCATTCCCACCCATCCCGACTACGGCTCGCTCAACCTCGCCCAAGCCGTGCAGCTCATCGCCTACGAGTGGCGGCAGAGCCTCGGAGGATTCGTCGAGTTGCCTGCGGCCACGCCACCGGCTCATTGGGCTGGTGCCGATGAGGTGCAGGGTGTGCTGACGCACTGGCGCAGCGCCCTGGAAGCCATCGGCTACCTCGACCCGGCGGCGCCCAAGAAGCTGCTGCCGCGCCTGAACCAGCTCGCCAACCGCCTCACGCTGACCCGGCAGGAGGTGCACATCTTGCGCGGGGTGGCCCGTGCCATGTTGGAGGCGGGGCACGGACGTGGAATGGGCGGCGCCGTACCAACGCGCACCGCGCTGGGGTCGGCGACGGGGTCGCTTGACGAACCGCCTGCAGGCCTGGCCAGCGGCGACTAAACTCGGCGCCCCTCGGGCTCGTCAGCCCCTGCGCCAGCACCCGTCATCAACCGTTCCCACCCATGTTCCAGCGCCTGCGTGAAGACATCGCCTGCATCCGTGAGCGCGACCCTGCAGCCCGGTCCACCTGGGAGGTGCTGACCTGCTACCCCGGTCTGCATGCGGTGGTCATCCATCG
>CAISJH010000477.1 GCA_903885585.1 uncultured beta proteobacterium | reverse complement strand
GGCAGTTGGCTAGCCCATCCTCCCGACGTTCAAGATTCGACATCCAACTCACAGTTCACGGGAAAGCCGCCATTTGCCAGTGACTACCGCTGGCCGACAGCCATCGATCGGCGTTGCCTCCTGACTTACCGCTATAGACTGCTTGTTGACAGTCAGTTTCGGCGAGCGAATGTCAGCAGTGCCCGGAACCAGCCAGTCGATGTGCCGACTTTCCCGGAAATGCTCGCGCCTGCTAGGCCCCAAGTCCTGTCAGTCGCCCCGCCCTTGCATCCATTGCTTGAAGACTGTCCGCGGTCGGTCGGGTTCGGCAGGCGAGCATCGACACAGTCCCGAACCGGTCACTCGGAGGCGAACAATGCGGAGGTCGCTCCACCACCATCAACGGCGTTTCCGATTCGCTCTCATATGAGTTTCATCGTCACGTTCTTCAGTTGCATGTAGTCGTGTAGCGAGGCCATGCCCTTCTCGCGTCCGATACCGCTCTTCTTGTAGCCGCCCATAGGGGCCTCGATTGCACGCTCGTGGTACGTATTGACGTACACCGTGCCGGCTTCGAGTTGCGCGGCCACGCGATGGGCGCGGCTCACATCCTGCGTCCAGATGCCAGACGCCAGGCCGTACTCGGTGTCGTTGGCGATACGAATTGCATCTTCCTCGGTGTCGAACGGGATCAGCACGCCGACCGGCCCGAAGATTTCTTCCCGTACCACGCGCATGTCCAGAGTCACGTCGGTGAACAAGGTGGGCTGGATGTACAGACCCTGGTCCAGGCCTTCGCCAGTGGCGCGCTGGCCGCCTGTCAGGCAGCGGGCACCTTCCTGTCGCGCACTTTCGAAGAAACCGAGCACTTTCTCGAACTGGACTGGATTGGCAATTGGCCCCAATGTGGGGAAAGGACGATCCCGTCCCAGCGGGATCTTGGCAGCCGCTGAAGCGATCTTGCTGCTGAAGGCGTCAAAGATTGAGCGCTGCACCAAGATCCGCGTACCCGATGTACAGATCTGGCCACTGTTGAGGATGAAGCCCATGAGCACCATGGGAACGGCAGCTTCGAGCTTCGCATCTTCAAACACGATGTTGGGCGATTTGCCACCCAGCTCCAGGGTCAACGGCATGATCTTTTGCGCGGCGATGGCGCCAATGGCCTGCCCGGTGCGGACTGACCCCGTGAAGGCCACCTTGCGCACCAGTTCATGCTGAACTAGCGGCGTGCCGACGCTCACGCCGTCACCAGTGACGACATTCAGTACTCCTTTGGGCAGGCCAGCCTCGGTGGCCAGGCGCGCCATCTCCAGTGCGGTCAATGATGAAAACTCGCTGGGCTTGAGCACCACGGTGTTGCCTGCCGCGAGGGCTGGCGCTACGCTGCGCGCCGCCTGGTTTAGCGGGCCGTTCCATGGGGTGATGATGCCAACCACACCGTACGGCTCGTACAGGTTGTAGGAGAACATCTGCGCATTGATGGGAATCGTATCGCCGTGGATCGATGGGGCCAGCCCACCGTAGTAGTCGAAGAACTTGGAAGACTCCACGATGATCGCCGGCGACAGCGCCGACGGCATGCCCATCTCTTCGGATTCCAGCTTGCCAAGCGGCTGCGCGTGCTGAACCAGCAGATCTGCCAGCTTGCGCAAGATGCGGCCTCTCTCCAACGGGTTCATCTCCGCCCAGGCCCGCCGGGCTGCATAGGCTGCGCGGACGGCGCGGTCCACATCGTCGGCGTTGCCGTTGGCCACCTTGGCCACGACGCTGCCGTCGGCCGGGCTGACCGAGTCAAAGTACTGACCCGACTGGGGTGACGCGAACTGGCCGTCGATGTAAAGGTCGTATTGCGGGGGCATGCTATGTCTCCTCGATGCGATACAAATCAGCCGACACGTTGATCGGCAAGGATCATGGAAGCGCCCTTCTCACCGATCATGATGGTGGGCGCATTGGTGTTGCAGGACGTGATGAGGGGCATCACCGAGGCGTCGACGACACGAAGGCCGTCGATGCCGTGGACCTTCAGGCTTGCGTCGACCACAGCCATCGCATCTACACCCATGGCGCAGGTGCCGACCGGGTGGTAGACCGACTGGGCGGCATCACGGATGTAGTTCTCCCACTCACTATCGGACCTGACCGAGGCCCCGGGGGTTACTTCCCGCTTTACGAAGTCGGACAGCGGCGGTGTCTCGAAAACCTTGCGGATCCACCGCATGCCTTCGCGCATGACGTTCAAGTCCTCCTCGTTATCGAGGTAGTTGGCGTGGATGCGCGCTGCATCGCGCGGGTTGGCGCTGGCCAGGCGGATGGAGCCACGCGCCTTGGGCCTAAGAAGGCTGCACGACGCATTGATGCCTGGAAACTTGTCGAGGACGATCGCGCCTGTCTTGCTGATACTCAGGCTCATCGGTCGAAAGCTGATCTCCACATCGGGTCGGTCGGCACCTGGGGCCACCCGGGGAAAGGCAGTAGCCTGCACGGCGCCGATGTTCAAGTAGCCGCTGCGATTGATGAAGTACTTGAGCGCTTGCAGGTACATGCGTGCGCCCTGCAAATGGTGGTTCAGTGAAATCGAGCGGTCACACTCTGCGATGAAGTACACGTAGAGGTGATCCTGCAAGTTCGCGCCGACCCCAGGCAGCGCATGCACCACCGGGATGCCGTGGGCCTGCAGTTGCTCGGCAGGGCCAATGCCGGAGAGCATCAGCAGCTGCGGCGAATTGATCACACCGCCCGACAGGATCACCTCCCGACGCGCCTTGACCGCGCGGCTTTGGCCGCCCTGCGTATAGCGGATGCCGACGGCGCGCCGACCTTCGATATCGACCTTCTCGACCAGGGCTTCCACCTGTACGTGCAGGTTTGGGCGATGGCGGATCGGATGCAGGAAGGCGGCTGAAGTGGAGCTTCGCCGCCCGTTGCGAACGGTCACCTGGGCGCGCCCCACCCCCTCCTGGATGCCATCATTCAGATCGCGCCTGGCCGGCAAACCGGCGTTTACCGCCGACTGAATGAACAGCCGGCTGGCCTGGTCGTCGACGACCGGATCGGTCACCGCCAGTGGACCTTCGCTGCCGTGCATGTCGCTGGGTCCGTGTTGCTGGTCTTCGCTCGCCTTGAAGAACGGCATGACCTCATCCCAGCTCCAACCTGGGTTGCCCAGTCGTGACCAATCGTTGTAATCCTCGGGATGGCCCCGCAGATAAACCATGCCATTGATCGAACTGGATCCACCCAAGGTTCGGCCCCGCGGCCAGTAGATGCGGCGGTTGCGCAGGTTCTTTTCCGGCTCGGTGAAATAGCCCCAGTTCGTTGGGCTGGGTGCAAACACACGCGTGGCGCCGGCCGGGATCTTCATCCACAGGCTCTTGTCCTCGGGGCCTGCCTCGACCAGCAGCACCGTGGTCGCCGGGTCCTTGGACAGACGGTGGGCCAGCACGCAGCCGGCAGAGCCGGCGCCGACGATGATGTAGTCGTATTCAATCGTCTGCGACATCACTGCCCCTGCGCCGATCGATCAATGCGATCCAGACCCGGAAATCGCTGGCTCATTGCCCCACTCCACTGCTGATGATGGGACCGAACAGCTCCCACTGTTCACCCTTCAGCCGCATCATCTGCAGCTGTTGGATCGGATAGAAGTCAGTAGCCGTGGTGTTTGCAACGATGCCTGGCAGCATCAGCTTGAAGGGCACCTTGTTCAGACTTGCTGCCTGCCTGATGACGTTGGCACGCGAAAGGTCGTTACCACACTGCTTCAGGATCTGGACCAGCGCCTGTGCCGTCACATAGCCGTAGACATTCATCGAATCGGCCTTGTTGGCGCCGGGCAGGTACTTGTCCATGAAGGCCGACCAGGCCTTCATGTCGGGGTGATCCTTCCAGCGAGCATCTGTCGACTCCATCAGATACGCGGTGCTCAGGATGCCCTGGCTGTTCTCGATGCCTGCAGGCTTCATCACAGCACCTACCGACACCGAGATGTTGATGAGGAAGTGCGTGGGCTTCCAGCCGATCTCAGCCACCTTCTTGATGACCTGCGAAGCAAACTTCGGGGTGGTGATGTTCACCAGGACGTCCGCCCCAGAGGCCTTGAGCTTCAGCACCTGCGAGTCAACGGTTGGATCCGACGGCTCGTAGGTGGCCTCGGCCGCGATCATGCTGCGGGCTTTGTCACCCAGCCCTTCCTTCAGGCCGGTCAGGTAGTCCTTGCCGAAGTCGTCGTTCTGGTAGATGACGGCGATCTTGGCGTTGGGGTGATTGGCGAGGATGTACTTGGCGTAGATGACCGCTTCGCTGTAGTAGGTGGGTTGCCATCCAATGGTCCACGGATACTTCTTCGGATCTACCAGATGGGTGGCACCACCGCCCACGAGCAACTGGGGGACCTGTTTGGCATTCAGGTACTTTTGTGCCGCCAGGTTGGCGGCCGTGCCGATGGTGTTGAAGACCGCGAGAACGTCGTCACTTTCCACCAGCTTGCGTGTCTGTTCCACCGTCTTGGGTGGGCTCAGGGAGTCGTCGTACGAGATGAAATTGATCTTGCGTCCGTTGATACCACCGGTCTCATTGATCATCTTGAAGTAGGCAGCCTCCACTTTGGCGATCGTGCTGTAGGCTGATCCCGGCCCGCTGTACGGGGCGGTGTTCCCGATGCGGATCTCGGTTTCGGTCACGCCCGGCAGTACCGCTTTTTGCGCCCAAGCGGGCATCAGTCCGGCGGTGGCAAGAACGGCCACAGCCAGCCAGCGTCCTGGCCGCAGACTTTGTGCATGGGCAGCTTCCGCCTGCCGTTGGGGCCTCGATACTGCCCATGCGTCAGCAAGGCCAGTGGGCTGGTGGGACGCCATGCTTCGAACTTCAGTGCTCATGTCTCGCTCCTTGTGGTGGTGACTTGATGCGGCCGCTGGTGCGGCCGAAACGGTTGAGAAACTGATCTCGGAAGGTGCTGGCGCCCGCTGGCAGCAGGAAGATCAGGGCGATCAGGATCACGCCATAGACCGCTCCCGACAGCCCCTTGGAGATGCCTTCGGCCACGTTGGGCACCAGCAGTACGAACAGTCCGCCGAACAGTGCGCCCGGCAACCAGCCCACACCCCCCACCACCAAGCCCACCAGGATGTAGGCAGACAGGTAGAAAGTGAAGCTGTCCGGCGAGATGTACTGGACCGCCATGGCGCTCAACGCACCTGCCACGCCGTTGAAGGCGGCGCTCATGCCGAAGGCGAGCGTCTTGTAAAGGGCAATGTTCACGCCCATCGCCTGAGCAGC
>CAISJH010000476.1 GCA_903885585.1 uncultured beta proteobacterium | reverse complement strand
GCGCCGAACCCGGCACCGCGGGCCACCCAGATCAACACCTGCAGGTCGCGCAGGCCACCGGGGCTCTCCTTGCAGTTGGGCTCCAGCGAGTAGGGCGTGCTCTCGTACTTGACATGCCGCTGCTGCATCTCCAGCGTCTTGGCGCGCAGGAAGGCACGCGGATCGAGCACGGCGGACGTGGCGGCACGGAAGCGCTCGAACAGACGGCGTTTGCCGGCCACCAGCCGGGACTCCAGCAGCGCCGTCTGCACCGTCACGTCGCGCTCGGCCTCGGCCACGCACTCCTCGACCGTGCGCACCGAGGAGCCGATCTCCAGGCCGGTGTCCCAGCAGGCGGTGATGAAGTCCGCCACGCCATCGGTGGAGGCCGCCTGAGGCAGCAGCACCAGCACGTCCACATCGGAGTGCGGGAAGAGTTCACCCCGACCGTAGCCGCCAACGGCTACCAGCGCCAATCCTTCGGGCACGGGCAGGGCCGAGAGCAGCTCCTGCAAGGTCTGGTCCACATGACGGGCCAGGCCCTTGAGCAGGCGCTGAGCCGACCGGCCGGAGGGCCGCTCCTGCATGAACTGTGCGATCAGCTCGGCCTTGCCCTCGCGATAGCGGGTGCGCAGGGCCTTGAGCATTGCCGGGTCGACGGGGTGGGTCATGGCCTCGCTGCGCGCGGCGCGTGTCGCCAGGACGGCGTTGCCTTCATGGGACGACCGCAGCGCCTCAGGCCGGCACAGCCACTGAAGCAGGCGTCACGAAAGCCGGGGGCGTGGGGCTGCCCGCCGACAGCGTCAGCACTTCGTAGCCTGTCTCGGTGACCAGCACGGTGTGCTCCCATTGCGCGGACAGCGATCGATCGCGCGTGACGATGGTCCAGCCGTCGTAGGGGCGGTTGCCCCGCCGGTCTTCCTTGATGTCGCGCTTGCCGGCGTTGATCATGGGTTCGATCGTGAAGGTCATACCGGGCACCAACTCTTCCAGCGTGCCGGGACGGCCGTAGTGCAGCACCTGGGGTTCCTCATGGAACTTGCGGCCCACCCCGTGGCCGCAGAACTCGCGTACCACGGAAAACCCGGCGTGCTCGGCATGGGTCTGGATCGCGTGGCCGATGTCACCCAGGCGCACGCCCGGGCGCACCTTGACGATGCCCTTCCACATGGCCTCGAAGGTCACGGCGCACAGGCGCCGCGCTGCGATGGAGGTCTCGCCCACCAGGTACATCCGGCTGTTGTCGCCATGCCAGCCGTCCTTGATGACGGTCACGTCGATGTTGACGATGTCGCCGTGCTTCAGGGGCCGGTCGTCGGGAATGCCGTGGCAGACCACTTCGTTGAGCGAGGTGCACAGCGAGGCGGGGTAGGGCGGATAACCCGGTGGCTGGTAACCCAGCGTGGCTGGGACGGCCTGCTGCACCTGGGTCATGTACTCGTGAGCGATGCGGTCGATCTCACGCGTGGTGATGCCGGGCTGAACGTGCGGCGTCAGCATGTCCAGCACTTCGGAAGCCAGCCGGCAGGCCTGGCGCATTCCTTCGATCTCGTCGGCGGTCTTGAGCGATTTCGGCATGCCCGAATTATCCCACCCCCCTCTCTAGAATGCTGACAGTTGGGGCCTGGACGCGCGCGGTGCGTCCTCCCAGGCCGCTTCTTCACACCCCCCGCTCCCCGTCCTCGGCTGCGTCACAGCGCCCCGCCTTCCATGTCTTCACCGTACCTCCATCTGAGTTCCTTCGAAGGGGGGGCGGCCTTGTCCGACTTCCGCGCCGCCGCCTTGCTGGCGCGCCTGCAGGAGGTGGAGCCCTCCATTTCGGCGCTCAGCGCGCGCCATGTGCATTGGGTGGCCACCGAACACGCGCCGGACGACCTGCTGAGGCAGCGCCTGGCGGCCTTGCTGGACCAGGCCGGGCCTGTGGCGCCGGCAACTGCGCCCTCGTCTGCCACCTCGGATGTGCTGGTGGTCGTCATGCCGCGCTTGGGCACCGTGTCGCCCTGGTCCAGCAAAGCCACGGACATCGCCCGCAACTGCGCGCTGCCTGTGCAGCGCGTGGAGCGCGTGACCGAGTTCCGCCTGCAACGCGCCGCGGGGCTGCTCAAGGGCCTGCTGGGCGGCCCTGCGCCGCTGGCCGAAGAGGTGGTGGACTGCCTGGCCGCGTTGCTGCACGACCGCATGACGGAGAGCGTGGCGCGCTCACGGGAGGCCGCCCGCGCCCTGTTCGACGAGCATCCCGGTGTACCCATGGCGCATGTGGAGGTGCTGGGTCAGGGCCGACAGGCGCTGGTGCAGGCCAATGTTGACTTTGGTCTGGCCCTGTCAGACGACGAGATCGACTACCTCGTTGAGGCCTTCACCCGACTGGAGCGCAACCCCACGGATGTGGAGTTGATGATGTTCGCCCAGGCCAACTCCGAACACTGCAGGCACAAGATCTTCAACGCCCGCTTCACCATCGACGGCGTGGAGCAGCCGCATTCCATGTTCGGGATGATCAGGAACACGGAGGCGGTCTCGCCTCAAGGCTCGGTGGTGGCGTACAGCGACAACGCCGCCGTGATGTCCGGCGGGCCAGCGCGGCTGTGGCTGCCGCAGGCCGGGGAATCCGCTGCGCCCTACCAGGGACGTGACGCCACCGCCCATGTGCTGATGAAGGTGGAGACCCACAACCACCCCACGGCCATTTCGCCTTTCCCCGGCGCGGCCACGGGCGCGGGAGGGGAGATCCGCGACGAGGGCGCCACGGGCCGCGGTGCGCGGCCCAAAGCGGGGCTCACGGGTTTTTCTACCAGCCATTTGCGCCTGCCGGGCACCGACGAGCCCTGGGAGCGGGGCGGACCAGGCAAGCCCGCGCACATCGCCAGCGCGCTGGACATCATGATCGAAGGCCCGCTGGGCGGCGCCGCCTTCAACAACGAGTTCGGTCGGCCTAACCTGGCGGGTTACTTCCGGACCTTCGAGCAGCCGGTGGCAGGCGTGATGCGTGGTTACCACAAGCCCATCATGATCGCCGGCGGACTGGGGCAGATCACCGAGGGCCAGACGCACAAAAAGGTTTTCCCCGCAGGCACGCTGCTGGTGCAACTGGGTGGCCCGGGCATGCGCATTGGCATGGGCGGGGGCGCGGCCAGTTCCATGGCTGCGGGCACCAACACGGCGGCCCTGGACTTCGACTCGGTGCAGCGTGGCAACCCTGAGATCCAGCGCCGCGCGCAGGAGGTCATCAACCACTGCTGGGCCCTGGGCGAGGCCAACCCCATCCTGGCCATCCACGATGTGGGCGCGGGTGGCATCAGCAACGCCTTCCCGGAGCTGGTGGACGGCGCAGGCCGCGGCGCGGTGTTCGATCTGAAGCGCGTACCGCTGCAGGAGAGCGGGCTGGCACCCAAGGAAATCTGGTGCAACGAGAGCCAGGAGCGCTACGTGCTGGCGCTGGACCCGACACAGCGCGACGCCTTCGAGCGCCTGTGTGAACGCGAGCGCTGCCCCTGGGCCGTGGTGGGCGTGGCGGCGGAAGAACCCACGCTGGTGCTGGAAGACGGTCCTTCAGGTGAGCGTGCCATCGACATGCCCATGGACGTGCTGCTGGGCAAGCCGCCGAAGATGCACCGTGACGTGACCCGTGTGGCACGCAGCGCCCCGGCGCTGGACCTCACCGGCGTGGCGCTTTCGCAGGTGTGTCTGGACGTGCTGCGCCACCCGACGGTGGCGAGCAAGCGCTTTCTCATCACCATCGGAGATCGCACGGTGGGCGGGCTGAGCCACCGCGACCTGATGGTGGGCCCCAGGCAGGTGCCGGTGGCCGACTGCCCGGTGACGCTGAGCGACTTCCAGGGCTTTCGCGTCGAGGCCCTGAGCATCGGCGAACGCACGCCGCTGGCCGCGCTCGATGCGCCAGCCTCCGGCCGCATGGCGGTGGGCGAAGCCCTCACCAACCTGCTGGGCGCGCCGATCGATCTGTCGCGCATCAAGCTCAGCGCCAATTGGATGGCGGCCTGCGGCGAGCCTGGCGAAGACGCGGCGCTGTACGACACCGTGCGCGCCGTGGGGCTGGAGCTGTGCCCGGCGCTGGGCATCGGCATCCCGGTGGGCAAGGATTCGCTGTCCATGCGCACCCGCTGGACGGGTGCGGACGGCCAGGCCTGCCAGGTGGTGGCGCCGGTGTCGCTGATCGTCTCGGCCTTCGCCACGCTGGACGATGTGCGTGGCACGGTCACGCCGCAGCTGCAGCCCGGTGACACCACCCTGGTGTTGGTGGACCTGGGGCAGGGCCGCATGCGCCTGGGCGGCTCCATGCTGGCGCAGGTGCTGGGCGGGTTCGGCGATGTCGTGCCCGACCTGGACGACCCCCAGGCGCTCAAATCCCTGGTGATCGCAGTCAACGCCCTGCGCGAGCGCGGCTGGCTGCTGGCCTGCCACGACCGCAGCGATGGCGGCCTGTGGGCCACCGTGTGCGAGATGGCCTTTGCCGGTCACCTGGGGGTGAGCCTGAACGTGGACATCCTGGTGACCGAAGGCGACGGCATCAGCGACAGCCGCGCCGAGATGGGCGACTCCAAGAACTGGGCGTGGTGTTGCAGGTGCGCAGTGAAGACCGCAACGCGGTGATGCAAACCCTGCGCGACCACGGACTGTCCAAACACAGCCACGTGGTGGGCAAAACCCGCTCCGGTGCCGCCGAAACGCAGCCCAGCTTGCAAATCTGGCGCGACGCCAAACCCATCTTCAGTGCGCCCCTGCACGACCTGCACCAGGTCTGGGACAGCGTGAGCTGGAAGATTTGCCAACTGCGCGACAACCCGGTTTGTGCGGACGCCGAACACGCCGCAGCGGGCGCCCTGGGCGACCCCGGCATGCACGTGCACCTGCCCAGCGGCTGGCGTCCCAGCGTGGCCCCTGCGCTGCTGCTCAGTCGCCCTAAGGTGGCGGTGCTGCGTGAGCAGGGGGTGAACTCCCACGTGGAAATGGCCTACGCCTTTACCGAGGCCGGTTTTGAGGCCTTTGATGTGCACATGACCGACTTGCAAACCGGGCGCGCCAAGCTGGCCGACTTTGTTGGTGTGGTGGCCTGCGGCGGTTTTAGCTACGGCGACACCCTGGGCGCGGGCATTGGCTGGGCGCGCAGCATCACTTTCAACGCCGCATTGGCTGATGAATTCAAAGGCTTTTTTGAGCGTCAAGATACTTTTGGTTTGGGCGTGTGTAACGGCTGCCAGATGTTTGCCGAGTTG
>CAISJH010000475.1 GCA_903885585.1 uncultured beta proteobacterium | reverse complement strand
ATGGCACTGCCCGGTGGCCACGCCGTGCACAACGTGGCGCTGTTTCAGGCCCTGCTGGCCTCCATCGACAGTGGCCTGACCGAAGCCGTGAAGAGCCCGGCGCCGGCGGGTTGACCGCCTGCGCAGTTCCCCCTGATCATTGACCTGCCCTGCATTGGAGTCTGCGATGAACCTCAAGATCGATCGCCGAAACCTCGTCCTGGCTGCCGCCGCAGCGCCTTGGCTGCCCGCTGCGGCGCAGACCGGACCGGCGGTGCTGGCCAAGGACTACCCCAGCAAACCCATCAAGGTGGTGGTGCCCTCACCCCCGGGCGGGCCGCCTGACCTCATCCTGCGTGCCATCGGCCCGCGGCTGCAGGCGGCGCTCGGCCAGCCGCTGGTGATCGAAAACCGCGCGGGCGCCGGTGGCATGATCGGCACGGCCTACGTGGCCCGCCTGCCCGCTGATGGCTATACATGGCTCTTCACGACGGCCTCGCACACCAACATCCCGCCTTTCAACGAGAACGTCACCTACGACCCGGTGCGCGACTTCACGCATGTGACGCTGGCCGCGCAGAACTTCGGCCAGGCGCTGGTGGTGCACCCGGGGTTGGAGGCGCGCACGCTGCCGGAGTTGATTGCGCTGGCCAAGAAGAGCCCGGGCAAGCTGACTTACGCCAACGCCGGCAACGGCACGGCCAGCCACATCCCGGCCGAGGTGATGAAAGCCATGACGGGCACGGACATCCTGTCCATTCCCTACAAGGGCGTGGCCGAGGCCACCACCGACCTGATCGCCGGGCGCATCGACATGTTCTTCGTGGGCACGCAGATCGCCCTGCAGCATGTCCAGAGCGGCAAGTTGCGGGCGATTGCCATCACCGGCGAGAGGCGCTGGAAGGGCATGCCCGACGTGCCCACCATGCAGGAGGGGGGTCTCAAGGGCTTCAATGTGGTGAACTGGTTCGGTTTGTGGCTGCCGGCCGGCGCGCCGGCGGAGCTGGTGCAGCGCCTGCACGCGGCCGTGGCCCGCGCCGTGGCCGACCCGGAAGTGCGCCAGCAGTTCGACACCCTGGGCCTGGAGGGCGTAGCGATGAAGCCTGATGAATTTGCAACCTTCGTGGCCAGCGAGGCGCGTGCGGCGCGCGAGATCGCTCGCAAGGTGGCCGCCGCAGGAGGCACCAAATGAGCGAAGGCAAGCTGGAGCCCTGGCAGTGGCCCGAGGCGCAGTGGCGCGGCATCGTTGACCACGTGCGGGCTGGGCGCGCTCTGCGGCCCGCTTCCTGGCCGGGCGGGGCACGCTGCGCCGTGGCGCTGTCCTTCGACTCCGACCACGACACCAACGAATTGCGCGACGGGGGCGAGTCCATCGGCCGCATGTCGCAGGGCCAGTACGGCAACCGCCAGGGGGTGCCGCGCATCCTCGAGTTGCTGGCGCGGCACGGTGTGCCAGCCAGCTTCTTCGTGCCGGCCGTCACGGCGCTGCTGTACCCCGAGGAGCAGCAGCGGGTGGTGGGCGCAGGCCATGAGGTGGCGCTGCACGGCTGGATTCATGAGCGCAATTCGGTGTTGCCGTTGCAGGCCGAGCGTGACCTCATGCTGCGCAGCGCCGAGGCCTTGGAGCGCGTGACGGGCCAGCGCCCCGTGGGCTTGCGCACCCCTTCCTGGGACTACAGCCCGCACACCCTGCCGCTGATCGTGGAGATGGGTCTGGAGTACGACTCGTCGCTGATGGCCGACGTGGACTGCTACGAACTCCTGCTGGACGGCCAACCCACAGGCGTGGTGGAGTTGCCGGTGGAGTGGATCCGTGACGACGCGGTTTACTTCAACATGAACCGCTTTGCGGCGCTGCGGCCCTACACCGCACCGGCCGACGTGCTGGACATCTTCAGGCGGGAGCTGGAGGCAGCCCACCGCGAGGGCGGCCTGTTCCAGCTCACCATGCACCCTCATGTCATCGGCTACCGCTCGCGCATCTGGATCCTGGACGAGTTGATTCGGCATGCCAAGTCGCTCGGCGGCGTGTGGTTTGCCACCCATGCCGAGGTGGTGCGCCACGTGCGTGCGTCGACCTGAGTACACGAACCCGGAAGGCTTCTCCATGATCGACAACTTTTCCAACTCGCAGCACATACGCAAGCACGTGGTGGCCACCGAGGCCGGCGTGGTGGCTTCGCAGCACCGCAGGGCCGCTGACGTGGGGGCGTCCATCCTGGCCGCCGGGGGCGACGCCGTGGACGCCGCCGTGGCCACCTCGTTCGCCCTGGGGGTGGTGGAGCCCTGGATGAGCGGCATCGCCGCGGGCGGCACCATGGTGCTGTGGCGCGCCGACGAGGGGCGAGCCCGGGTGGTGAACTTCGGCATGCGCTCGCCGCGCCGGCTGAACCCCGCGGACTACCCGCTCACGGGTGACGGCCGCACCTCGGACCTCTTTCCGTGGCCGCTGGTGGTGGACGACCGCAATGTGCAGGGCGCCACCGCCGTGGCTGTTCCTGGCGTGGTGGACGGCATGGGCCTGGCGCATGGTGCGTACGGCCGCCGGCCGTGGGCCGAGCTCGTGGCGCCTGCCGTGGCGATGGCGCGTGAGGGGATGATCGTCGACTGGTACTCGGCGCTGGTTACCGCCTCCACAGCCAAGCCCTTGTCGCGCGATCCGCATGCCGCCGCGATGTTCATGGACGAAGGCTGCTGGCCCATCATCGGCAGCTGGGCCGCCACCACGGCGCGCCGCCTGGACCAGCGTGCCCTGGCAGCCACGCTGCAGCGCGTGGCCGATGGCGGCCCCCGCGAGGTGTACGAAGGCCAGACGGCCCGCGACCTGGCGCGTGACATTCAGGCCAAGGGCGGTTGCCTGCACGAGGACGATCTGGCCGCTTACCACGCCGAGTTTGTGGACCCGCTCACCATTCCCTACCGCGGCGGGCGCGTGTACGCCGCCCCCGGCCTGACGGGCGGGCCGTCGCTGGCCCAGGCACTCCAGCAGCTGGAAGGGGTCTTGAAGCCGGGCCAGGGTGGACCCGATGCCGCCGCCTACGTGGCCATGGCCCAGGCTCTGGATGCTGCCTTCCGCACCCGCCTGAACGACATGGGCGACCATGAATCGCCCCAGGCGCCCCCCTGCACCACGCATTTCAGCGTGGTGGATCGGCACGGCAACTTCTGCGCCGTCACGCAGACGCTGCTGTCGCTGTTCGGCTCACGAGTGGTGTCGCCCTCCACGGGTGTGCTGCTGAACAACGGCATCATGTGGTTCGACCCCGAGCAGGGCAAGCCCAACTCGCTGGGCCCGGCCAAGCGCTGCCTGGCCAACTACTGCCCCGTGGTGGGCGAGACGGCTGACGGCCGGCGTTTTGCGCTGGGCGCCTCGGGCGGGCGCAAGATCATTGGCGCAGTGATGCAGCTGGCCTCCTTCATCAGCGACCACGGCATGAGCCTGGAGCAGGCCTTCCACCAGCCGCGTATCGACGTCAGTGGCGTGGGAGAGCTGATCGCCGATGCGGCGTTGCCGGCCGACGTGCTGGCGGCGTTGTCGGCCACACTCACTACCACCACCGCCCGGCGCCTGGTCTTCCCCTACAGCTTCGCCTGCCCGGCGGGTGTGTTGCGTGAGGGTGGCCTGAACACCGGCTGCACCGAGGTGATGTCGCCCTGGGGCGATGCGGTGGCGGGGTAAGCCCGAGCCCTACTTCAGCACCTGGAACAGATTGTTGTAGTCGTCGGTCCAGGGTTTCAGCCGGGGGTCGGCGGGGGCTTCCTTGGCGCCGGCGTCCTGGCGCAGTGATTCGATCAGCGCCGGGTTGCGGGTCACGACCACCCAGTCCGAGTGGTAGTCGTCACTGCCCTTGGCCGGCTCGTCCACCACGCGCAGGGCGGTCCAGCCGATGCTGTCGGCCAACTGCCGCACCACACCGCTGAGCTCGAGGTAGCGGTTGCTGACGTGAAAGACGATGGCGCCACCGTCGTGCACGTGGCGCCGGTAGGCGGCCATGGCCTCGCGCGTGATCAGGTGCACGGGGATGGAGTCGCTGGAGAAGGCGTCCACGGCCAGTACGTCCAACCGCTGCGGCGCCTCGCCTTCCAGCACCAGCCGGGCGTCACCCAAAGGCGTGACGATCTCGGCGGCGCTGTCGGAGAGGTAGCTGAAGCGGCGTCGGGCCAGATCCAGCACCGCCGGGTTCAGCTCGTAGATGCGGTAGTGGTCGCCAGCGCGGCCATAGGTGGCCAGCGTGCCCACGCCCAGGCCGATGAGGCCCACACGCTGCGCTTGCCCGGGCGTGGCTTCGCGCAAGGTGGTGATGGCGCGGCCGATGCCCGAGGTGGGTGCGTAGTAGGTGGTGGCCTCGCGCCTGCGCGTCTCTGCACGGTACTGCTCTCCGTGGATGATCACGCCATGCATCAGACGCCAGGAGGCGTTGGCCTGCCCATCGGCACCCGTGGCCTGCACCCGCAGCGTGCCGTAGAAGTTGCGCGAGATCTCGACCGCCGCCGAGCGGATGTCGTCACGGTAGCCCAGCCCGGCCCAGACCGACGCTCCCAGGCACACCACGGCAAAGGCCCTGGTCACCCAGCCTGCTGACAAGCCCAGCACCAGCAGTCCAGCCAGCACCAGGGCCAGCGGCAGTTCCCAGGTCCAGTCGAACACCACGGGTGCCACCAGGCCCACCAGCAGGCCACCCACCGCGCCGCCCAGTGACACCATCAGGTAAAAACGCGTGAGGTGCGCCGGTGCCGGTTTGCGCGCCACCAGTTCACCGTGGCAAAACATGCACACGGCAAACAGGCCCAGGGCGTACAGCGGCACGGCTTGGGTGATGGGCATCAAGGCCTCTTCCACGCCGATCCAGGGCCACTCCTCAGGCCACTTCAGGCGCCAGGTCAGCGCCGTCAGCATCGCCGTGCAGAGCAGGGCGGTTGCTGGGCGCATCCAGGCGGCGCGGTACCAGCCCTGGCCGTCAAAGCACAGGATGAAGGTCAGCAGGTACAGCGACAGCGGCAGCACCCACAGGAAAGGGATGGAGGCCACGTTCTGCGTGATGTGGGTGGTGCTGGCCAGCAGCATCACCGAGCCGAGTGCCGACAGCAGCAACCACAGCCCCTGGCGTGCCCAGGTGGGTGCGGCTTCGGTCGCACCGGCCACCGTCTCAGGCGCGGCAGGTGGCGCAGCCTGGTCTGCCCTTGACCCTGTGGGGGTGGCTCCACCCGCAGGTGACGCCGCCGCGCGCGCCCCGGCCCAGGCCGACAGCACCGCCAGCAGCGCGAAGGCTGCGTAGGCCGCACTCCAGCCCCAGGACTGCACGCGCGCGCTGGTCAGGGGTTCGATCAGCGGTGGATAAGCCACCAGGGCGCTCATCGAGGCCACGTTGCTCAGGGCATACAGCCGGTAGACGCGCTCGCCCTGGAAACGGCGCGCAAACCAGGCCTGCACCAAGGGGCCGGTGGTGGACAGCATCAGGTAGGGCAGACCGATGGTCAGCGCCAGCAGGCCCAGGATGCGCAGCGTT
>CAISJH010000474.1 GCA_903885585.1 uncultured beta proteobacterium | reverse complement strand
GGGCGTGTGCTTGGAGGGTGGGACAGTCCGGGTCGCCTTGACCGAACACCACCCACCAACGTGGAGATTGCTCGATGACATGCGGCCGCACGCTTATCCAAAACCTGCGGATTTTACAATGGACCATGAACGAACCCTTACTGGAAGTCTCTCAGGCAGCGCTGCACAAGGGGGCGCTGGCCTGGACCCACACGGCGCGCTTTCTCACCACGGCCAGCCAGCTGGACCAACTGCCTGCCACCGAACTGCCGGAGATCGCCTTCGTGGGGCGCTCCAACGCAGGCAAGTCCACGGCCATCAACATGCTCGCGCAGCAGAAGCGCCTGGCCTTCGCCTCGCGCACGCCCGGCCGCACCCAGCACATCAATCTGTTCGAGGTGGGCCCGAAGGACGCTCCGAACGCCTTGTTCGCTGACCTGCCTGGTTATGGCTACGCGGCCGTGGAGCGCGCTGCCAAGTTGCGCTGGCAAGAGGTGATGGCGCGCTACCTGGAGCTGCGCCGCAGCCTCTCGGGCGTGGTCCTGATGGTGGACTCGCGCCTGGGCTTCACCGACCTGGACCGCCAGTTGCTGGGCTTCATCGCCCCGCGAGTGGCCACCGGCGAGGTGCGGTTGCTGGCGCTGTTGACCAAGGCGGACAAGCTCAACCGAAGCGAAGCCCAGCGCGCCTTGCAGGCGGCCCAGGAGGTGCTGGGCGAGATGGCGCAGGAGCCCGCCGATGTGGGGGTGGCACTGTTTTCTGCGCTGTCGCGCCAGGGCGTGGGCGACGTGGCCCAGACCCTGAAGGAGTGGGTGGCGTGATCGAAAGCTTTCCGGCCGTGCTGCCGCACGGGATCACGCTGTCCTGCCGCGCCTGCGGGCCTCGGCTGGCGCCGCGGGTGATGCTGCTGCATGGCTTCCCGGAAGGGGCTTTTGCCTGGGACGCTGTCATGCTCGCCTTGGCGGCGGAGGTTCGCTGCATCGCCCCGAACCTGCGCGGTTTTGAGCGCTCATCGGCGCCTGCCGAGGTGGAGGCCTATCGGCCACGGCACCTGATGCAGGACATCGAAGCCTTGATCCTGCAGTCCGGTGGCCCTGTGGATCTGCTGGTGGCCCATGACTGGGGTGGCGCCGTGGCCTGGAACCTGGCCGCCATGCGCCCCGAGCTGATGAAGCGGCTGCTCATCATCAACTCACCCCACCCGGCCACCTTTCTGCGCGAACTGCGCACCAACCCGGCGCAGCAGGCGGCCAGCGCCTACATGAACTTCCTGTGCCGACCCGATGCCGAAGCGTTGCTGGCGCAGAACGACTTCGCCCGGCTCTGGCCCTTCTTCGAGCGCATGGGCGGCCTGGCCTGGCTGGATGATGCTCGTCGGGCGCGATACCGCGAGTTGTGGTCCGTGGGGCTGACGGGCGGGCTCAACCTCTACCGCGCGTCGCCGCTGCGACCCCCATCGCCTACCGATCCGCTCGTGGAACAGACCCTACGCGAGCTTCAGCTGCCTGACACCCTCACCACTTCGCGGGTGCCTACGTCTGTGCTTTGGGGCGAGGCCGACCATGCGTTGCTGCCAGGTCTGCTTCAAGGCTTGGAGCACTGGGTCCCGGACCTTCGGCTCACGCGAGTGCCCGATGCCAGCCACTGGATCGTGCACGAGCAGCCGCAGCGGGTGGTGGACGAGATCCGGCGCTGCCTGTCGCCCTGCTGATCAGGGCCTGCCGATGAAGAAGACCAGCCCGGTGGAGCCGCGCGGCGCCGAGGTGATGGCGAGGTACATCGGGCCCAGCCCGGTATCGGCGCCCAGGAACACGCTGCCGCCCCAGCGCAGATCTCCCAGGGAAACCCGCCGGTGGTCCAGCCACACATTGCCCGCTTCCAGCGTGGCGCCGACGAAGAAGCCCCGGGTGAGCGCCACCGATTGCTGCAGGCGTCGATACCAGGTGGCGCGGGCCAGCACGAGGTGGTTGCCGTTGAGCTGACCGCTGGCGTAGCCTGACAGGTTGTGGAAGCCCCCCAGCGTGAAGCGGCCGACCATGGGGGTGCCGCCCTCATCGGAAAGGGCCGCCTGGGCGTGCAGGTTCAGGCTGTGGCGGCCGAAGGTGCGCACCCAGGTGCCGCTCATCTGCAACCGGTACATGCCTTCGGTGAGGCCTTGCCCCGTGCGCTGGCCGGCCATCAGTCCGGCCTCCGCGCGCCAGCCTTGCTGCGGAAAGATCGCATAGTCCAGGCGGTCTGCCGAGACGCGCAGGTGCAGCGCGGTCTCGCGCCACACCTCCACCCGATTGCGCTCCTGGGCCAGGGCTCCCAGGATGCGCGGGCTGGTGCGTTGCGCGTGGTGCACCAGGCCCAGGCGCACGGCGCCCGCCAGGCCCAGGGCTCGACCGAGGTCCAGACCGAACTGACCCTCGCTGCGGTTGAATTGAGCGGTTTCCTGGCCCTCGTCATCGAAGCTGCTGAGCACCTTGAACTCGCTTCGGGCCCAGGCAGAGACGAACCAGTCCTCTGCGTCGCGCGCGTTCCACCGCAGGGGGTGGTACAGCTCGGTGGCCAGCAGGGGTGATTCCCCCAGGTGGAGCCGGTTGCGCCACTCGGTGCCGCTGGCACTGAGCCAGCGCCGGTCGTGTCCGATCTTCAGGTTGAAGGCGCTGCGGCCGGCGAAGTCGGTGGCCAGGTCGATGCCGAATCGAAAGTAGTTCGGCCCCCAAGGCTTGTCTTCCACCTCGAGCAACAGGCCATCGCCTTCGGGTCGCTTGACCAAACGGTAGTCGGCACGAAGAAAGTCGCCCGTCGCGGCCAGGCGGCGCGCATCCTGCTCAGCTTTGGCCAGGTCGAAGGGCTCACCAGCGCGAGACTGCAGCTGGCGCTTCAGGCGCTCGCCATGGGCCAGCTCCGAGCCCTCCACCTCGACGAACGACAGCTTGACCTGGGGCTGCCCGGGTGGTTCGGTGAGCGCCTGCCATGCCCGGTAGGTCTGTGCCTCCAGGGACCAGGCGGTCAGCCGCGTGAGCTGCGCCTCGGCCCCCAGGCGTCCCAGCTCGATGAATTGCGCGGTCTTGTCGAAGTCACCTGCGCCCAGGCGCTGGAGGTCTGGCCGGATGAGCAGATCGCGCGCCGTCAATGAAGCCAGGCTTCTCTGCACGTTCTGCTCGGTCAGGATGTTGATCATCTGTGCGGACAGGCCGATGATCGAGCCCAGCGTCTCTCGGCCGCCCACCGGCGTGCCCACGTTGACGGCCAACACCACCTCGGCACCCAGGCTCCGCGCGATGTCCACCGGCAGGTTGTTGACCAGGCCCCCGTCGCCCAGGATGCGCCCTTCGCGTTCAATCGGCGCGAACACGCCCGGTACGCTCATGCTGGAGCGCAAGGCCATGGCCAGATCGCCTGTGGAGAGTTCGACCTGTTCGCCACTCTCCATGTCGGTGGCCACAGCGCGAAAGGCGATCGGCAGGCGGTCGAAGTCGGTGACGTCCCGCACCGCCAGCGTGTAGCGCCGCAACAGGGTTTCCAGCCCTCGGCTGGAAACGGTGGCCTGTGGCACACGCAGCTCTCCATCGCGCCAGCCCAGTTCCAGCGCCGCCGACATCTCCTGGTCCTGGTCCTTGCGGCGCTCGGGCAACTCCCTGCGCTCCACCCGGGATGCGAAGACTTCCTCCCAGCGGACCTTCAGCAACTCGCGCTCGATCTCGTCAGCCCGCATCCCGCTGGCGTACAGGCCCCCGACGATGGCACCCATGGACGTGCCGACGACGACGTCCACGGGCACGCGTGCCCGCTCCAGCACCTTGAGCACGCCCACGTGGGCCAGTCCGCGGGCGCCGCCGCCTGAAAGCACGAGGCCGATCTTCGGGCGCAGCAAAGGGGCGTCAGGTGATGCCGAAGCTGGAGCCGCCTTCGAGATGCTGCTCAAGGTGAGCGCAAGCAGGACCACCATCAGACCGCGCATTGCAAAGCCCCTGCCCTTTGGGGCCGAGGTCGCGCATGGGGATGCGGCGGCGCGCTTCACCGCGTAAGGCCCGAGCTACCGGCGGGTGATCCGGCTGGCCACGAGGCGGGCTGACGCCCTCACCAGTGACCGGGGTTCGTGCGCTGCAGCCAGCGACTCCCGTTGGAGCATGGACAAGGCACTGCGCTTGATCGGCCAGGCAGCATCAGACCGACAGTCGGCCCACAGGAATACCTCCTGCTTGGGGTCGACCCAGATCAGCTGCGCGTGCGCCCACTGACCCGAGAGGTACATCCTTGCCACATGGCCCGGGCGAAGCGTGGCGATCCAGCGGCCGTCCAGCGCCTGACTGTCGGAAGTGGAGGGCAGGTCGAGCAGTTGTGATGGCACAGTGTCCATCTGCTCTGCTCCCATTGCGGTGACCGAAGAGCGCTCCAGCGTGGCGGGCTGGGTGGACTTCAATGCCACGGCTTCGAGTTCGCTGATGACCTGTACCAGGCGCTGACGGCGCTGGTCAAAGCGCTGGCGTTCGGATGCCAAGAGGTTGTCCAGCGCCCACTGGTACAGGGCAGCGCTCTGCCCGGCGGACGCGCTGATCTGGTTGACCAGGCTGGATACGGTCTGCATGACGGCCATCCGGGTTGGATGCGGTGCACCAGGCAGTACCTCGTCCTGCCAGGAGATCCGGTCCAACAGCAGCCACAGGGCGTGGTCGTGTGTGTCCAGAAGGCTTTGGTCGTACCTCGCCAAGCGCGTGGCGGAAGGCTGCAGTCGCGCCAGCACCGCCTTCACATCTGCGGCCAGCCTGCGGTCTGAGAGGATGACGTCGAACAGCCGGTTCAGCAGGCCCAGGTACTCGGGTTCGGCCGAGAGTTCGGCGGGTGCCGTGGCGACGAAGGGCGAGCCGGTGGGGGTGCCCATGCCGGCCGTCTGGCCGACGGCCCGGAGCGCGCCATCGTTGTCGGTCCAGCCAGTCGACTTGCCTGGGATCTTGGCGCCCGAGGGCACAACGACGGTGCCATAGACCGCGGGCTGGATGCCGGCGTCTTCCAGGCGACCGCAGGCCGACGCATAGGTCCGGCGCAGCTCCTGCGCGAACGGAGCGCTGCCGTACTTCATGAATACCGCGCGCAAACCGCCCGCCTCCGGCAGGCACTGGGCTGCAGCCCAGAGCGCGCGGGCCTGCACCTCCGCCTTGAAGGGGTTGTGGTCGGTGGTGACCTGCATGTCCCCTGCCAGGGCCGACATGAAGGTGGTGAGCTCGCGCAGCTCGAACTCGGCGATGCTCTTGATCTGCGTGATGCACTGTGCGATCAGGACATCGGCCGACACCTTGTTCTCGTCCACCAGCTGCAGGCTGTTGACGCCAAACCGCCCGCCCGTCAGCGGTGCGGCCTCTTGCCAAGGCGCAGGGTCACCCGACATCAGCCGTTTGACGTGGTGGCGCAAGGACTCCACGTAGGCGGCGGCGACACGGGCGCGCTGTGGGCGCAGCGTCATGGCGAGGTCCACGGCCTGGAAACGTTCCGCCGGTGAGGCGGACATGGGCATGTTCGACAACACCATCAAGGTGTCGTCAATGACCTTCTGGGCGAGCATGGGCGCACGGTTGAGTTCGTCATCGACGAAGCTCTGGAGTGCGGCGCTGTTGGTCATGGACCCTGGTCGAGTTCGGTTAACTGAATATTATCGGGGACACGTGGGCCGCGCTTCCATGAAAAAAGCCCGCTCTTTGGGAGCGGGCTTCCGGTCAGGCTGCAGGCCTGGGATGGGACTTTACATGTCCATGCCCATGCCACCCATGCCACCCATACCGCCGCCGCCCGGCATGGCCGGTGCGTCGTCCTTGGGGGCCTCGGCCACCATGCACTCGGTGGTCAGCATCAGGCTGGCCACGGAAGCGGCGTTTTGCAGGGCAGTGCGGGTCACTTTCGTGGGGTCCAGAATGCCCATTTCGATCATGTCGCCGTAGGTGTCGTTGGCTGCGTTGAAGCCGTAGTTGCCGGAACCGGCCATCACAGCGTTCACCACCACAGAGGCTTCGCCACCTGCGTTGTACACAATCTCGCGCAGGGGAGCTTCAATGGCCTTCAACACCAGCGCAATGCCGTGGTCCTGGTCAGAGTTGGCACCCTTGATTTCGCCAGCAGCTTGCTTGGCGCGCAGCAGCGCCACGCCACCACCGGCCACGATGCCTTCTTCCACCGCAGCGCGCGTGGCGTGCAGGGCGTCTTCGACGCGTGCCTTCTTTTCCTTCATTTCGACTTCGGTGGCAGCGCCCACCTTGATCACCGCAACACCGCCGGCCAGCTTGGCCACGCGCTCTTGCAGCTTCTCGCGGTCGTAGTCGGACGTGGCTTCTTCGATTTGCACGCGCACTTGCTTCACGCGGGCTTCGATGTCAGCAGCAGCGCCGGCGCCGTCGATGATGGTGGTGTTCTCTTTGCCCACTTCGATGCGCTTGGCCTGACCGAGGTCAGCCAAAGTCACTTTTTCCAGCGACAGACCGACTTCTTCAGCGATGACCTTGCCGCCAGTGAGGATGGCGATGTCTTCGAGCATGGCCTTGCGACGGTCGCCAAAGCCGGGAGCCTTGACGGCCACCACCTTGAGGATACCGCGCAGCGTGTTGACCACCAGGGTGGCC
>CAISJH010000473.1 GCA_903885585.1 uncultured beta proteobacterium | reverse complement strand
TGGTGATGACGGTGTGTCTGCCGTCCATGCCCGAGTGGGGTGACCTCTTCGGTCGCCGGCAGGACGAGGTGCAACTCACCTTCAGCGGTTTCGTCCTGACCTTCGGCCTGCTGCAGCTGGTCTATGGGCCGCTGTCCGACCGTTACGGCCGCAGGCCCATGATCCTGATCGGCCTGGCAGTGGGCATTGCCGGTTCGGTGCTGGCGGCGCTGGCGCAGACCCTGCCCATGCTGGTGGCCGCCCGGGTGCTGCAGGGCGCGGGGGTCGCCGCAGGCATGGTGGTGGGGCGTGCAGCGGTGCAGGACCTCTTCCACGGCCCCCAGCGCACGCGGGTGATGGCCTACGTTGGCATGACGCTGGGCCTGTGCCCGCCCACGGGCACGGTGGTCGGGGGGCAGATCCACGAGGCGCTGGGCTGGCAGGCCAACTTCATGCTGGTGGCCGCGCTCGGGGTGGTGCTGTTCGCGGCCGCCTGGTGGGGGCTGCCTAGAGGTGCGGTCAATGGCACGGTCAGCGGCGCGGTCAAGGGCGCGGTCAACGGCCCCGTCAGTGGCACGACCGGTGGCGCAGCCGGTGGGGGCGCCGTGCCCCGGCCTTCAGGGGCGCGGGCCGTGCTCGCGGGCATGGGCCGCGCCTACGCGCAACTGCTGCGCATGCCGGTCTACCTGCTGCACGTGGCCATCCTCGGCTTCACCACGGCGGCCTTCTACACGTTTCTCTCCGGTGCACCCTCGGTGCTGCGCAGCTACGGCGTCGGCCCCGGCGACGTGGGCTTCTTCATCATGGTGGTGCCCCTGTCCTACATCGTCGGCAACTTCCTGACCAGCCGGCTGGTGCGGCGCTGGGGCGGACCGTCCCTGATGCGCCTGGGGCAGGGCTTGAGCGTCTCGGGCGTCGTCCTGCTGCTGCTGCTGGGCCTGGCCGGGCAGCACACCCCGTGGGCTTTCGTGCTGCCGCTGCTGTTGCTGGGCGTGGGCCACGGACTCTTGGTGCCCCCTTGCCTCATCGCCACCGTCGCACTGATGCCCACCCTGGCGGGTGCGGCCTCGGCGCTGGCCGGCGTCACCCAGCAGTTGATGGGCGCCTTGGGCGGCTACCTCGTGGGCTGGGTGTCGCTCGCCAACCATGTGGGCCTGGCCGCCCTGATGCTGGCGGCCACCGTGCTGGCCACGCTGGCGCGCGTGGGGGCGGTGCGATGGGCGAGCCAGCGCGGGGGCTGAAGGCCGCAGTCTGCACCGAGCATGTGCTGGCCAGCCCTTCGAGGTCTGTCAGGCGCTCAGGGTCAAGTCTCAAGCTCGGAAGCGTCGAAACTGCCAAATAGTACTTTTAGATAAATACAAAATACTATTGTTTGTAGTAATCTATTGACATGCCCAAGACGGCTCGAGCCCTTCTTCAGCTGCCACCCGCCACGTCTGGCGCCATCGAGAAACTGGGCGCTGACCTGGCGGTGGCTCGTTTGCGCCGTAAGGAGTCGTTGAGGGCCTGGGCACAGCGCATGGGCGTGACGGTGGCCACGCTGCAGCGCTTGGAGGCGGGGGATCCGTCCGTGGGCATCGGCATCGTCGCCACCGCGCTGTGGCTCATTCGGCGCGACGGCGAACTGGGTCAGCTTGCGGCCCCAGAGCACGACCTTGGTGCCATCGAGATGGATGTGCGCCAGGCCATCGCGCTGGGCCGCGCACGCGCCCAAGCTTCGGCTCAGGCGCGCCTGCGACCAGTGAGCAAGCCTCGGAAATCCGAGAAGGCCGAAGGTTGAGGAACAAGGGACAAGGGCCGGGATGAGGCTGGACGACCTGCACCTCTGGTACTTGGGCGACCCCACCGCCCCCCGCTACGTGGGGGCGCTGCAGCTGGTGGCTGCGGGCAAGGGGGTTGCGCTGCGTTACGGCGCCCAGTGGCTGGTCAGCGGCTTTGCCCTGAGCGAGGACCTTCCGTTGGTGGAGGGCGAATTCCTGCCTGCGGGCCGCCTTGCGGCGGATGCACCCCGCGCAGTGGGGGCGGTCGATGACGCGCGGCCTGATCGCTGGGGCGAGAAGGTCATCCGCTTCATCGACAGGCCCAAGCGCCTGTCACTGATGGAGTATCTGTACTTCGCTGGTGACGACCGTTTTGGCGCGCTGGGTGTCTCCACGTCAGCCACTGTTTACAGCCCCAGGGAAGGGGGGCCGCTGCCGCGTCTGGAGCAAGCCCAGCAGCTCAGCGAGATCGTGGCCAAGATCGAGGCCTCGGAGCCTGTCAACGCCTTGGAGGCGAAGCTCATCGCGGGCGGTGGAAGCCCCCTTGGAGGGGCCAAGCCCAAGGCGCTCATCAGCATCGACGGTGTGCAGTGGGTCATCAAGTTCTTCAACAACGAACCCGTCGACTCCCCGCTCATCGAACATGCCACGATGACGCTGGCCCAGCGCGCCGGCATCACGGTGGCGCAGACCCAGGCCATACGTCTCGCGGGCGCGCATGCGATTGCGGTACGCCGCTTTGACCGCGAACCAGGTCGGCGCATCCACAGCATTTCAGCAGGCACGGCCCTGCGCGCCGCGGCGGCATCGGGTACGGAACCCGAGATGGGCTACCCAGAGCTGGCGCGCACCCTGCGACGCGCCGGCATCACTCAGGACGACACGAACCAGCACGACGCGCGCGAGCTCTTCCGCCGCATGGTCTTCAACATCCTGATCGACAACACCGACGACCATGAAAAGAACCACGCCCTGCTGGTGGTGCACCCGCAGGCGCATGGCCGGCTGAAGCTCGCCCCGGCGTATGACGTGCTGCCCACCAACTCCGGCCAGGGTTACCAGGAGTTCATTTGCGGCGCGCAGGGAAGGGAGTCGACGCTCGACAACGCGATGTCGCAGTGCGAGGCCTTCGGGCTGCCGTCCGCGCAGGCCGCAGCCGAGGTGGCGCATGTCATCGAGGTGGTGAACGGCTGGCAAGCCCACTTCGCGCAGCAGGGCGTGACGGCGCGTGACCTGCGCAGCCTGGCCGAGCGCATCGACGGCCAGGCGCTCAGGGAGCAGCGCCTAGACTTCGAACCGGCCCGCTATGGGTCAGCGCCGGCCAGGAAGGTCAGAAAGGTCAGG
>CAISJH010000472.1 GCA_903885585.1 uncultured beta proteobacterium | reverse complement strand
GTCCATCGCCTCGCCCCTGAGCTTCTACGGCAAGCTGGCCAACGAAGACCTGGGCCTGCGCACTGGCCTGCCCATCACCCCCGGCGCCGCCCAGCGCGTCCGAGCGTGAAGCGGCGGCCAGCGTGCCCGGCCTGCGCCGCGGCCTGCACATGATCAGCCTCGGCCTGCGCAGCGAGGGTGTACGGGAATGGAACTTCACCCTGCGCGGGATGGGCGACCGCGAGCTGCAGGCGGCCGCGCAGCTCGCCTGCGAGCGCGAGGTCTGGGACCGCTGCATCAACACCAGCGACCGCACCAAAGCGGAGATCAACCTGGCGCAACGCTTTCCCACGCCGTTCCGCCAGGACGTGGTGGCCGCCGCGCGCCAGATCGGACTGGACCCGGCCTACGTCTACGGCCTGATCCGCCAGGAGTCGCGCTTCATCATGGACGCCCGCTCGCACGTGGGCGCCTCGGGCCTCATGCAGCTGATGCCTGCCACCGCGCGCTGGACGGCCAAGAAGATCGGCCTGGACTTCAAGCCCGAGATGATCAACGACCGCGAGGTCAACCTCAGACTCGGCACCGCCTACCTGAAGCTGGTGCTGGACGACTTCGGCGGCTCGGCCGCCATGGCGGCTGCCGCCTACAACGCCGGCCCCAGCCGCCCGCGCCGCTGGCGCGAGGGCCCGCTGATGGAGGTGGCCGCCTGGGCCGAGAACATTCCCTTCAACGAAACCCGGGACTACGTGAAGAAAGTGCTGTCCAACGCCACGGTCTACGCCGCCCTGCTCGAGGGCGCGCCCACTCTCGCGCTGAAGGCGCGCCTGGGGTCCCCCATCGGCCCGCGCGACGGCAACGCACCTGCGCCTGACAAGGAGTTGCCATGAACACGTTCCATCGCCTTCCGGCAGCGATGCACCGGCTCGCAACGAGGAGGACCGATTCATGAAGGGTCAGGTCGCGGTCCTCGGCGGCACGGGTTTCGTTGGCCATGCCGTGTGCGAGCACCTGGTGGAGCGCAGTGGCGGCGCCGGCGGGCGCATCGTGGTGCCCACGCGGCGTTTGCGCCACGGCCTGGCCATCCAGCCGCTGCCCACGGTGCAACTCGTGCAGGCCAATGTGCACGACGACCGGGATCTGGCGCGTGTGCTGGCCGGCTGTGACGCGGTGGTGCACCTGGTAGCCATCCTGCATGGCAGTGAAGCCGAGTTTGACCGTGTGCACGTGCAACTGCCCCGGCGCGTGGCCGCGGCCTGCAAGGCGGCCGGCGTGCGCCGCGTCGTCCACGTCAGCGCCCTGGGCGTGGCGCCGGACGCGCCGTCCAGGTACCTGCGCAGCAAGGCGGCGGGCGAGCAGGTATGGCGTGACTCCGGCCTGGACGTCACCGTGCTGCGCCCCAGCGTGATCTTCGGCGCGCGCGACCGCTTCCTCAACCTCTTCGCTCAGCTGCAGACCCTGGCGCCCTTCGTCCCGCTGGGTGGCGCCCACGCACGCTTCCAGCCGGTGTGGGTGGAAGACGTGGCCGAAGCGGTGGTGCGCTGCCTGGACCAGCCCGCCACCATCGGTCAGATCGTCGAGTGCGCCGGGCCGCAGCCCTACACGCTGGCAGAGCTGGTGCAGCTGGCAGGCCGACTGAGCGGCCACCCGCGCCCCGTGCTGCCCCTACCGGGCGCGCTGGCGCGCCTGCAGGCCCTGGTGATGGAGTGGCTGCCGGGTGAGCCGCTGATGTCGCGCGACAACGTGGACTCGATGAAGGTACCGAATGTGGCCACCGCCGGCGAGCCGGGCCTGGCCGCGCTGGGCATCACGGCCTCGGCCGTCGAAGGCGTGGCAGCAGGCTACCTGGGCGGCATTGACGGGCCGGGTCGCTTCATGCCCTGGCGGTCGCGGCACCGGTGAACTCGCATCTGGCGGGTGCGATGCTTGAACATGCGGCGTCAGGGCAGGCCACATGCACGCAGACTTCGCCGACCCACCAGCTTTCGATGAACCCGGCTGACCTCCATGGCCGACTGGCCGGCCGCTGTTTCGAAGTCGGCGGCTGTGTGCGCGACGGATTGTTGGGCCGTACTTCAGCCGACCGCGACTGGGTGGTCGTGGGCGCCACGCCGCAGAAGATGCTGGATGCGGGCTTTCGCCCTGTGGGCAAGGATTTCCCCGTCTTTCTGCATCCGACCACCCACGAGGAATACGCGCTTGCGCGCACCGAGCGCAAGTCCGGTCGGGGCTATCACGGCTTCACCTTCCACGCCGATCCAGGCGTTACGCTGGAGCAGGACCTGGCGCGGCGCGACCTGACCATCAATGCGATGGCGCGCAGCGCTGACGGCACGCTCGTCGACCCGTACGGCGGTCAACAGGATCTGGCCAACAAGCGCCTGCGCCACGTCAGCGACGCCTTTGCCGAAGACCCGGTCCGCCTGCTGCGCACGGCCCGCTTCGCCGCCCGCTTTGGTGACTTCGACGTCGCCCCCGACACCCTGGCTCTGATGCAGCGGCTGGTGGACGACGGCGAGGTGGACGCCCTGGTGCCCGAGCGGGTGTGGCAGGAACTGGCCAAAGGCCTCATGGAGCCCTGGCCGCGCCGCATGTTCGAGGTGCTGCGCTCCTGCGGCGCCTTGCAGCGCCTTCTGCCGGAAGTGGACGCGTTGTGGGGTGTGCCGCAGCCGCTGACCCACCACCCCGAGGGCGACACGGGCTTGCACCTGATGCTGGT
>CAISJH010000471.1 GCA_903885585.1 uncultured beta proteobacterium | reverse complement strand
CGCCTGAGGGTCGAGGCTGGCATCGCGGTCCTGGCCCACCGCGATGGCTGCCTCCAGCAGGGGAAAGCCCTCATCCTCGGCCACCAGCGAGGCGAAGTAATCCAACGGGGACGGCACGTCCATGCGCACACCGCCGCTCAATTGCACACCTCAGCTGTCGGCTCACTTGTCCAATTCATCCAGACAAGTCTAGACCAGCGGCTCCCGACGTGTTGCCACGCCTCAAGCCATGCCCGTGGACACACCTGGGTCACCTGCAGCGAAAGCCCGCCAGGCCTCACGGTGCCCGCCGCATGAAGGCCCACCACCGCAGGCCGAGTACACGCAGCAGCACCAGGTAAGCGGTAGCCGACAAGGTGACCACAGCACCCAGCCACAGAGCCCGGACCCAGGGCGTGGACTGCAATGCCAACCAGTCGGTGCGCGAGTTGCACCACCACAGCGCCCCAGCCAGCGCCAAGCAGGCCAACACCACGCGCAGCAGAAAGCCCGACCAGCCAGCACCCGGCCGGTAGGCGCCCGCCTTCAGAAGTCCTACCAGCAACCAGGCGGCGTTGATCATCGCAGCCAGGCCAATGGACAAGGCCAGCCCGGCGTGACCGAGCCAGGGCACCAGCGCCGCGTTCAACCCCTGGGTGATCACCAGCACCACCACCGCAATCTTCACGGGCGTGCGAACGTCCTGGCGGGCGTAAAAGCCGGGGGCGAGCACCTTGATCGCGATCAGCCCCATCAGCCCGACGCCATAGCCCTGCAAAGCCAGTACCGTCTGGCCTGCATCCACCGCGCTGAAGCGCCCGTAGTGGTAAAGCACGGCCACCAGCGGGTCTGCAAACACAAGCAGAGCCACAGCGCAAGGCAGAGCCAGCAGGACGACCATGCGCAGGCCCCAATCCAGCATGGCCGAGTAGCCTGCGGCATCTCCACTGGCCTGGGAGGCCGACAAGCGGGGCAGCAGCACCACCCCCAGCGCCACTCCCAGCAGCGCTGTTGGGAATTCCATCAACCGGTCGGCGTAGGTCAGCCAGGACACCGAGCCCACCGTGAGATGCGAGGCGATCTGGGTGTTGATCAGCAGCGACACCTGCGCCACCGACACACCGAGCAGCGCCGGCCCCATCTGCCGCAGGATGCGTCCGACGCCCGGGTGAGACCATGCACCGGCCACCTGCCGCGGCGTCCAGCCCAGCCGAGGTGCCATCCCCACCTTGCGCAGGGCAGGCCATTGCACCGCCAACTGCAGCACCCCCCCCACCATGACCCCGGCGGCCACGGCGTAGATGGGCTCCAGTCCCATGCGCGCAAACCAGGGGGCGCCCCACCAGGCGGCGACGATCCAGGACAGGTTCAGGAGCACCGGTGTGGCCGCCGGCACAGCGAAGCGGCGCCAGGTGTTGAGCACCCCAGCGGCCAAGGCCACCAGTGACATGCAGGCGATGTAGGGAAACATCAACCGGGTCATGAACACCGAGTGATCAAAGGCTGCCAGGCCGGAGGCCATCAACCAGACGATCACGGGTGCGGCCACCACGCCAACGGCCACGGTGGCCATCAGCACCCAGCACAGCACGGTGGCCACGGCATCCACGAGGCGGTGGGTGGCCTCGTCGCCATCTCGCTCCCGCGACGCAGCGAGCAGGGGCACGAAGGCCTGGGAGAACGCCCCTTCAGCGAAGAGGCGCCGCAGAAGGTTGGGAATGCGGAAAGCGACGTTGAAGGCGTCAGTCACGGCACTGGCGCCAAAGGTGGCGGCCATGAGTTGCTCGCGCACCAGCCCGGTCACCCTGGAGGCCAGCGTCAACAGCGATACGGTCGAGGCCGCCTTGAGGAGGTTCACGTCAGGAAATGGAAAGCGGCCTGGAACGGGCCACGGCAGTTTAAGAGGACCCTCGCACCTTTTCAGGCTGCAGAAGTTGCTATACTCGACGGTCTTTGGGCCTGCAAGCCCGACCCTACACGTTCAACCTTCACCGCGCTCGCGCAACCGACATCCATGGCCACTTCGTCCAAAGCCAAGAAGAAAACCGTTCGTATCGCCTCGGGCCGCAAGCGCGCACGCCAGGACGTCAAGCTGAATGCGCACAACTCGGCGCTGCGCTCGCAGTTCCGCACGGTGGTCAAGAACATTCAAAAGGCCGTGACGGCCGGCGACAAGACGAAGGCTTCAGACCTGTTCAAGAACGGCCAGAGCGTCATCGATTCCATCGCTGACAAGGGTCTGTTCCACAAGAACAAGGCTGCTCGCCACAAGAGCCGCCTGTCGGCCAAGATCAAGGCGCTGGCCGCCTGAGGTTCAAGCCGCTACGGCAAGCCCGCATCTCTGATGCGGGCCCCTCCCCAGAAAGCCCGCTGACGCGGGCTTTTTGCATGGTGGCGACAACGCCTTCAGATGCGGGGCGCGGGTTGCTCGGGCAACAGGCAGGCCTCGAACACCTGAAGGTCGTTGTCGCGAGCGAAATTCATCACGAAGTCCCAGGCCATCGGCTCCACGTCCCGAAGCGCCTCGTTGACGATGACGCACTTCACACCGTCGATCACCCGGGGGAAGCAGTAAGGGGAGTAGCCGATGAAGGCGCCGATGCCACCGGCGCTCCCACCGGGCCTGAAAGATGACATGGCACCGGCCAAGCGCTCTGCCCAGTCACTGGGTCGAAAGGTCCGGCCCTCGCGGGTGACGCCTTGGATGAAGACTTGACGCTGGGAACTCATGCCGTGTCGCGGGTGGGGCAACGCCCTG
>CAISJH010000470.1 GCA_903885585.1 uncultured beta proteobacterium | reverse complement strand
TTGCTGCAGAGAGCCTGGCATGAGCGCCGCTGCCCGAGCCATCACCTTCGACGACGACAGCATGTGGGTCCACCTCGTCGATGGGCGGGTGCTTGCCGTGCCCCTGGCCAGGTTTCCCCGCCTGCTGGAAGCCACGCCGCAAGAGCGCGCACGCTTCACCCTCAGCCCGCGCGGCATCCACTGGCATGAGCTGGACGAAGACATCTCCATCGACAGCCTGCTGGCCGGCCGAGGAGACCTCACCCAAGGCCGCGCCGCAACACCCGCCTGACCGCCACCCGGCCAAGCTCAAGCGTCCCCATGCCTCTCGCCCCGCCCGATTACCCCCAGTTCCTTGCCGAGCTGAAGGTGGCCATCCGTCAGCGCCAGTACCAGGCGCTGCGGGCGGTCAACCACGAGCTTCTGGCCTTGTACTGGGACATTGGCCAGGCCATCCAGCGCAAGCAAGAGGCACTGGGCTGGGGCAGGGCCGTGGTGGAGACCCTGGCGCGTGACCTGCAGGCCGAGTTCCCCGGGCGTAACGGCTTCTCGGCCCAGAACCTGTGGCTCATGCGGCAGTTCTATCGAGACTACAGCCAGCACCCAAAACTCCAACCGCTGGTTAGAGAAATCAGCTGGGCCAAGAACCTCGTCATCCTGGCCCGCTGCAAAGACCCCCTTCAACGCGAGTTCTACCTGCGCGCCGCCGCCCGCTTTGGCTGGACGAAGGGCGGGCCTCAACTCGCTGCTCACACGCTCAGGAGCTGAAGTTGAGCAGAGACGGCGTCAACTCCACACTGGAATTCACATGGGACCCAGCAAAGGCAGCCAGCAACCTTGCCAAACACCGTGTCTCCTTCTCTCAGGCGGCCGAGGTCTTCAGGGACTCATTGGCGCTGACACTTTTCGACACGGCGCACAGTGAATTCGAAGAACGGTGGTTTACGCTTGGTATGGGCCCTGATGGCCGGCTGATGGCTGTCTCTCACACCTATGCAGCTACCGGGCCCGCATCTGCAAGAGTGCGGATCATCTCGGCAAGACCGGCAACGCGCGCAGAGCAACGCCAGTATCAAGACGAACCGCGATGAACCCCGCAGCCAATACTCATCAAGGCATGACCATGCAAACCCCGCCACCCGACGACGACACCGACATGCCCGCCGAGATCGACTTCTCCAACGCCACACGCGGCAAGTTCTTCAGGCCGGGCACCCAAATCAGCCTGCCGGTGTACCTGGAAGCTGACGTGCAGGCCTATCTGGCGCAGCGAGCCCAGGCCCGCGGGGTGGACATGGCGCAACTCGTCAATGAGCTGCTCAAGAAAGACATTGAACTGATCGAGGCCGCGCGCTAGCCCAAGCCCACTGATAGCGGACCAAGCCCCATGACCCACCTGGACCTTGAACTCCCCGAGCACATCTTTTCTGCCCTGCGCCTTCCACCGGCCGAGTTCGTGCGGGAAATGCGCATCGCTGCCGCCCTGCAGTGGTACGGTGAGCGGCGCATCTCCCAGGAAAAGGCGGCTGAGATCGCAGGGCAAAGCCGGGCCGAGTTCATTGACGAACTGCGTTACCGAAAAGGGGCTGCCATTCAGGTAGACCAGGCTGAACTTGAAGCTGAACTCGCCGATGACTGATGGAAACCTAGTTTGGGTCCACGATGAACACCGCAGCCACGACGCACCAGGTCACGCCCGACGTCATGCCTGATCCAGCAGCCCACACCTCCTTTTCCTTCCATATTGGAGGCGGAGTCGCAGACACTCATGCGGTCCCTGCGAGTGTTTTGGTACAGATTCTGGAAAACGCGCAGCGGGCATTCGAGCTGATCGGCGTTCATGTCGAGGGGCGCGGCATCAAAGAGCGTGCTCGCGTTTCTGCAGCAACAAGCAAACGTTTTCAGCTTGTGTGTCAATTGCCCGAACCGGGCAGCTATGTCATACCCATCAAAATCGGTGTTTCTGATGACTTTTTGTCTGTCGACTTGGCCAACAAAGCGTTTGGCATTTTTCGTGGCGTGATGGAGAAGATTTCAGTGCGCCGCAGCGCTGATTTTGCCGATATTCTTCCCGACGGCCGAATTGTGCGCCGTGTGCTTGAAGCCGTTAAAGGCATGGCGCCAAGAGCTGACGCCCAGTGGAAATTGACCCTCCATGATGCTCACGATACGGCATTTGCCACCTTCGATACCTACACCATACCTTTCATCGAAGAAACGCTGGTCCCCGTTGAGCAACGCGAAGCGGCGCGAGTGGTGACTGGCGAACTCAAGAGCATCGATTTCGCCGAGCGCAAGATAACCATCATCTACCCACCCACCAACAGGGAACTCGTCTGTATTTATGAAGAAGCCGTCGAGGACCTGCTTTACGAAAAGCGGCGAGACTTGATACAAGTCACAGGACGGGTCCTCTTGGACGAACAAGGCACGCCCAAACAGATCATCGACGTGACCGACATTCGTGATCTCGATTTGTCGGCGCTGGTGCTTGAAACTTCTCACCATGCGGGCCTCACACTGAAGGCGACACCAGTCTTGGCTATCGAACCGGTTCTCGACGAGACCAAACAACTGCTTTGTCTTGAGCAGAGGGATCTCGGAATTGACGTATTTGCCCCGACACGCGAGGCTTTGTTGTCTGAATTGAATGAGCAACTCTGGATGCTCTGGCAGGAATATGCCAAGGCCAACGGTGATGAACTCGACGCGACGGCGCATGCGCTGAAGCGCGCGCTTCTTTCACGATTCAACGAGGTGTCTTGTGCCCCGCAAGCAGGTTGATGTGGAAAAGAGCCTGGAAGCCAAAGGCTTTCAACGCCCAAGAGGTGGTGACCACAACTATTTTCATTACCACTCCGTTGTCGGGAAGAAGACAGCCGTGTTTACCAAGACAAGCCACGGAGCACGTGAGATCGACGATGGCTTGTTGGCCCGTATGGCCAGGCAGTGCAAGCTGACGCGTGCAGATTTCGACCGGTTGATCGACTGTCCTCTTGATCGCAACAGTTACGAGTCTAAATTGGTTGAACAAGGCCTTCTTGAGGTTCAGAAGGTTTGAGCTTCCATGCCCATGCTGAGCCCTGCCAGTCCGCTGAGGAGCTGAAGTTGAGCATTGAAAGTGTCAACTCCGCCCCAGAATCCACATGCCAACCCCGCCCCCAACGCCAACACCGACATGCCCGCCGAGATCCTCCACGCCACCCACCAAGGCGCCCGCAACATCGAGCTGACCTTCTCAGACGGCGCCACCGGCATTTGGAATGCCGAGGCGCTGTTGCAAAGGCCAGGCCCGCTGCTG
>CAISJH010000469.1 GCA_903885585.1 uncultured beta proteobacterium | reverse complement strand
GCCTGGTCCGGCAGGGCTGCGGCCAGGGTGGCGCCGATCAGCGCCGGGGTCAGCGCAGCGTCTGGCGCTGGGGCTGCCATCTGCGGTGCCATGGTGCTGACAGCAGGTTCACTCCATGCGGGGGCACCCAGCCCATCGGCCAGGGCTTCCAGGGCCTGCGCAGCGTCTTCCCCGGGGCCGCACAAGGTGAGCAGCCGGTCGGCCTCCACCATGCGACTGGGCTGGCCGGGGTAGCCGAAGTAGGTGACGGGCGGCAAGGCGCCCGCCAGCACCACCACATCGCAAGGGTCCAGCACGGCGCGGGCGGGCTCGGGAAAGTAGGGCAGCCGGTCGAAGGCCGGCAGGCCTGCCCCGCGCTCGGCGCGGGAGGGAAAGGTCTCGGCATAGGCGCTGCCGCGCAGGTGGGCCACCAGGCGGGCAGCGGCCTGCTGGCCACGCGCGCTGAGCGCACTGCGCTCGCCCCCGCCGCCCAGCAGCAACAGCGGGCGTTGGGCGCCACGCAGGCGGGCCAGCGCCTGCTCAATCACTGCGGGCGGCACTGGGGGAACCGAAAGGGCCGTCGGTACAGCCGGCTGGGTCACCTGCTCGCCCTCGGTCTGCGTGAGTTCCTCGGCCTGGAAATCGGCCGGGAAGATCAGGGTCGCCCCCTGCCCGCCGCCAGCCAGGCTCTGCACCACGGCCTCATCGGCCGCCGCCACAACCTCCTGGGCGCCACCAATACGGTGCACCCAGCCTGAGACCGGGCGGGCCAGCGACTCGATGTCCGAACTGAGCGGCGCATCAAACGGCAGGTGCCAGCTCGCGTGGTCGCCAATGAGGTTGATGACGGGGGTGTGGGCGCGGCGGGCGTTGTGCAGATTGGCAATGCCGTTGGCAAAGCCCGGGCCCAGGTGCAGCAGCGTGGCCGCTGGTCGGCCGGTCATGCGGCCGTAGCCGTCGGCCGCACCCGTGCACACGTTCTCCTGCAGCCCGAGCACGCAGCGCAGGGCCGGCAGTTGCTCCAGTGCGCGCACCAAGTCCAGCTCGGTGGTGCCGGGGTTGGCAAAGCAGACCTCGACCCCGCGCGACTGCAGGGTCTCGAACAAGCGGCGAGCGCCGGTACTCATGGCCAATATTCCATGTCGAATTATCGAATGGTGGGAATTGAGTCATTTCAGTGTTTTCCCGTAGCCAGGTGGCGGATGCGAGACTCCGTCCCGCCGCCGCCCTCGCCCCTGCCCATGAACAGCCTGCGCCGCATGCTTGCCGTCCTGAAGCTGATCCAGCCGGATCGGCCGACGGTGGACATCGCCCAGATCTGCCTGCAGCTGGGCTACGCACCCGCCACCGCCTACCGCTACGTGCGCGAGCTGGCCGATGTGGGCCTGCTGGTGCGCCTGCCCGGCGGCTACGCGCTGGGGCCGCGCATCATCGAGCTGGACCTGCTGATCCGCGAGACCGATCCCCTGCTGCACCGCAGCCAGGACCTGGTGCGCCAACTGGCGGCGCAGACCGGGCTGAACGTGCTGCTGAGCGAGCTGTATGAGGACACCGTCATCAGCATTCATCAGGAGTTCGGGCTCGACGCCAAGGTGCTGAACTTCGGCCGCGGGCGGCCGATGCCGCTGTTTCGCAGCGCCACCTCGCGGGTGATCCTGGCCCACCTCACCCCGCGCCGGCTGCGGCGGGTCTACGACCAGTACGCACAGGCTCCGGACTTCCCGGCGCTGGGTGCCGACTGGAAGGCCTTTTCCCGGTCGATGCTGGCCATCCGCAAGCAGGGCTGGTGCCTGTCGCGCGGCGAGCTCGACCCCGGCAAGACGGGGCTGGCCGCGCCGATCTTCGACGACAAGCAGCGCGTCCTGGGCAGCATCACGCTGGTGGGCAGCAGCGCGCGCTATGCGGCCTTCGACGAGCCCGGGCTGCAAGCGCTGGTGCGCCAGGCCGGGCAGGAAATCACGCGCCGGATGGCACAGGTGCCGGCAGCCGCGGCATCTGGCTGAGCCCAGGACGGCCAGCCGCAGGCGGCCCCCGCCGCCTGCGCCGCCTTACCAGCCCAACGGCTGCGCCCAGCCCGTGTAGCGCTTGGCCAGCGGCGCGGCGTAGTCGCCCAGCTTGCTGGTGCGCAGGCCCAACGCGCCCAGCGCCTCGGCGAACTTCACCGCCGCGGCCACGCCGTCGATGACAGGCACGCCCAGGCGCTGCTGCAGCTCCCGCGTGAGCGCCGCCATGCCGGCACAGCCCAGCACGATGGCGCCGCTGCGGTCCCGCGCCAGGGCCTCGCGGGACGCGGTCTCGATCTGCGCCAACATCTCGGGCCCGGCGGACTCCAGCGCCAGCACCGGGATGTCGGTGCCGTGGATGCCGCGGCAGCGGCGCTCGAAGCCGTACTTGTGCACCAGGTGCTCCGCAATGATGCAAGTGCGGGTCATCGTCGTGACGACGGAGAACCCCGTAGCCAGCATCGAGGCGGCGTGAAAGGCGGCCTCGGCAATGCCCAGCACCGGG
>CAISJH010000468.1 GCA_903885585.1 uncultured beta proteobacterium | reverse complement strand
GGTGATCGGCGCGGTGGTCGACTCGGTGTCCGACGTGCTGGCGTTGAGCGCCGAGAACATCAAGTCCGCACCCGAAATGCATGGACCTGTGGATTCAGGCTACATCATGGGCATTGGCTGTATCAAGCAAGGTGAGGACGAGCGCATGCTCATCCTGACTGACATTGACGCCTTGATGAGCAGCGCCGAGATGGGCTTGATGGACGCTATTCGGCATTGAGTGCCGGGCTAGCGCGTGGCGGTCTGCTGAGTTGCTTGATCAGCCGCCCACCAGGGCGGTGGCGATGCCGATCGACTCTCGGGCGTCCAGGCACACCGCTTGCGCGCCAAACTGCTCAGCGGTGACATCACGCATCAAGAAAACGGGGCCACCCAACATCACCGGCACACTTGGGTTGCGCGAAGCTGCGCGCAGCCGGCTCACCAGGCCAGGCAGTTCAGTCAACTGAGAGTCCAGAGCCACTGACAGCCCCACCAGGTCAAACCATTCGTTGCTCACTGCCCTGCACAGCTCGGCACTGCTTGGAGAGACCTCCAGCACCACTTGCCAGCCGGCTTTGCGAAAGAATTCCGAAACGATGGACAGGCCAAGGACGTGCTGCGAGCCTGGCGCAGAGGCCAGCATCACGCGCCGAACCTCACCGCTCTCCAGAGGCCCGTCGTGGACTTCATAGCCAAAGGCATGCACCACCTCGTGCATCAGCACGAGGCCGACGGTGACTGAGGTGAAGTCGAGGGTGTCGTCATCCCAGCGCTGGCCGAGATGCCGCGCAGCGGGCGCGACCAATTCGACGAGCAGGTGCTCGGGTTGCATCCCTTCGGCCCGCAGGCGCTGTATCAAGGCGAGGCAGGCCTGTCGGTCTCCAACCGCACACAGCTGGGAAAACGCCTCCACATCAGAGATGGACGGACCGACCTCACGATCTCGTGGGATCGACTCGGCGTGTTGCCTGGTGACCTGCAACAGGCGCGGCATGAGCTGCGCCTCCAGCACCTGCCGCATGGCGGCGCGGCACTCGGTGTCCCCGTAAGCCGTCTGCTTTTCCCACTGTTGAGCAGGCTGTCTGCCAGAAGAGTTCAAGGCTGAGGAAAGCAGCCAATCCGTACATCTTTGTACCCACATCGACAAGCGGTGCAGGGGTAACACAAGTAACTGGCTGGTCATGGTCCTGAGGGGCTCCTGCAGACGCTCTTACCTTGCCTGAACTGAAAACTGATCGTTGGATTATTAGGCATCACATGATCACCCATCGGAAATCTCTGCCTTCACCGCCACACCATCCCTCAGCCGCGCGCCACCGCCACATAAGCCGCCTTCTGCGCCAGGTCTGTGTCGGAGTCGGCATAGCGCCGCGCGATGTCGCGGAACACCTCGGCCGCGGCCATGAAGGCCTCCACCACATCGGGGTCGAAGTGGCTGCCGCTGCCTTCCTGGATGATGGTCACGGCCTGCTCGTGAGGCATGCCTTCTTTGTAGACGCGGCGGCTGATCAGCGCGTCGTACACATCGGCCACGGCCATCAGGCGGGCAGAGATGGGAATCTCGTCGCCTGACAGGCCCTCGGGGTAGCCGCTCCCATTCCACTTTTCCTGATGCGAGTAAGCGATCTCCTTGGCCATGGTGAGGAACTCCACCTCGATGGAAAGCGCCGTCTCCGCATGCACGATGGCGTCGCGCCCCAACGTGGTGTGAGTCTTCATGATCTCCATTTCCTCCGGCTCAAGACGCCCGGGCTTGAGCAGGATGCGGTCGGGGATACCCACCTTGCCGATGTCGTGCAGCGGCGCGGACTTGAACAGCAACTCGATGTTGTCTGGCGTGAGGAACGCTCGGAAACGCGGATGATCTTTCAGACGGTGGGCCAGTTCCTGCACGTAGTACTGCGTGCGGCGGATGTGGTTGCCGGTGTCGGAGTCGCGCGTCTCGGCCAG
>CAISJH010000467.1 GCA_903885585.1 uncultured beta proteobacterium | reverse complement strand
TCGAGCTCGATGAGCAGGTGGGGGTGATCGCCGATGCGCAGGCCGTGGAGTCACTGGCCGGCATCATGGGCGGGGATGCCACCGCCGTCAGCGACGACACCCGCAACGTCTACGTGGAGGCCGCTTTCTGGAGGCCCGAGGCCGTGTCCGGCCGCTCGCGCCAGTTCAACTTCTCCACCGATGCCGGGCACCGCTTCGAGCGTGGTGTGGACCCCTCGCTCACAGTGGAGCACATCGAGCACATCACCGCGCTGATCCAGCAGATCTGCGGCGGCGAGGCTGGCCCCATTGATGACCAGACGCTGGCCTTGCCCCAGCGCGAGCCCGTCACCCTGAGAGTGCCCCGTGCGGCCAAGGTGCTGGGCATGCCGCTCACCACCGCGCAGTGCGCGCAAGTGTTCCAACGCCTGGGCCTGGCCTTCGAGCAGCAAGGCGACACGTTGGTGGTCACGCCCCCGGCGTGGCGCTTTGATCTGTCCATCGAGGAGGATCTGATCGAGGAGGTCATCCGCGTCATTGGCCTGCAGCACCTGCCCGCCACGCCGCCGCATGCACCGGTGATGTCGCGGCCGCAGCGCGAAGGCCGGGTGTCACCGCACGCGCTGCGTCGATCGTTGGCTGCCCTTGGGTATCACGAGACCATCACTTTCAGCTTCGTGGAAGAACGCACGGAGATCGAACTGGCCGGCAACCCGGACCCGATCCGGGTGCTGAACCCCATTGCTGCGCCTCTGGCGGTCATGCGCTCTTCGCTGCTGGGCAGCCTGGTGGGCGTGCTCAAGACCAACCTGGCGCGCAAGGCGCCCCGCGTGCGTGTGTTCGAGGTCGGTCGTGTCTTCAGACGCGACGCATCGGTGCAGGATGGGCCTCTGGCCGTGGCTGGTGTGGATCAGCCCATGCGCGTGGCGGGCCTGGCCTGGGGGCCGGTGGACGAACTGCAATGGTGCGAGCGTGAGCGTGCGGTGGACTTCTTCGACCTCAAGGGAGACTTGCAGGCCCTGCTCGTGGGGCAGGAATTGAGCTTCCATGCGGATGTTCATCCCGCCATGCATCCGGGGCGCTGCGCTCGCGTGGAGTTGGAGGGACGCGTCCTGGGCCATGTGGGGGAACTGCATCCGAAGTGGCGTCAGTCGTACGACCTCCCATCTGCGCCCATGCTGTTCGAGCTGGCCTTGGACGGCGTATTGGCCCGACGGCTGCCCGCCTTCGAGCCACTGCCGCGTCAGCAGGCGGCCGTGCGCGATCTGGCCCTGGTTGTGCGGGAACAGGTCTCGCACGAGGTGCTGGTAACGGCCCTTCGCGCAGATCCGGCGGGCTTGGTGCGCCAGGCCACCTTGTTTGACATCTACAAGCCAGCGCAGCCGCAGACGGGCATGGCTGCCGACGAGCGCAGTCTCGCCGTCCGGCTTGAACTGCTCGATGATGCTGCCACCCTCACGGACGATCGCATCGACCAGGCTGTAGCCGCTGCAGTGCAGCGCGCCGCGCAGGCCTGTGGTGCACGCCTGCGGGCCTGAAGAACTGATTTCCAGGAGCCTTGGTTGATGAATGACCAGATGCCTGAGGGCCTCTTGCCCGGGGCCTTGTTGCAGACCATCGAGACGCCCACCCTGACCAAGGCTGAGCTGGCCGAGATGCTCTTTGACCGCCTTGGCCTGAACAAGCGCGAGTCCAAGGACATGGTCGAGGCCTTCTTCGAGATCGTCCATGGGTCGCTGGTGCAGGGGCAGGACGTGAAGCTGTCGGGCTTCGGTAACTTCAACGTGCGCCGCAAGGCGCCCCGGCCAGGGCGCAACCCGCGCACGGGTGAGTCCATTCCCATCAAAGCGCGTCAAGTTGTGACCTTCCACCCGAGCCTGAAGTTGAAGGCCCAGGTGCAGGGCGATGTGCCGCCTGCGGGTGAATTCGAGTAGAGTTTTCGCCTCCCGCTGATGCGGGTATGCCGTGCTGATCACGTCGGGCCCAGATGGACACCGCGCTTCCTGCCCTTCCTGCTATCCCTGCCAAGAGGTACTTCACGATCGGAGAGGTCAGCGATCTCTGCGGCGTGAAAGCTTACGTGTTGCGCTACTGGGAGCAGGAGTTCACGCAGCTTCGGCCCATGAAGCGGCGCGGCAACCGCCGCTACTACCAGCACCACGAGGTGTTGCTGATTCGCCGGATCAGGGAACTGCTCTACGACCAGGGCTTCACCATCAGTGGCGCTCGCAACCGCCTTGCGGAGTCCATGGCGTCCCGTCGCTCCAGCGCTGCGGTGCAGCCGATCGACACGCTGCAAGACCCGTTTGAAGACTCGCTGGGAGAGTCCGCCATCCACGCTGTGCCCGTGAGCTCTTCAGTGCCCTCGACGCCGGGTGCTGCGAGTGCGGACCACAGCCTGGAGTGGCTGGCGCAGGAGCTGAGTGCCATCCGCCGCTTGCTGGAAGATTGAGACCTGAGCACCGCCTCTGCTTCTGGCGCCTCATAGCGGTCTATAATGCGTGCTTCGTCGGGGTGTAGCGCAGCCTGGTAGCGCACTTGCATGGGGTGCAAGGGGTCGCGAGTTCGAATCCCGCCACCCCGACCAAAATTTCCGTTGTACACAGCGGTTTGCAGATGGGTCAGTCTTCACAAGAGGCTGGCCTTTTTTGCTTTCCGGGCCTGTTTGTCGTTGTGGTTCCGTTGCACCGGCCTGCCACGCGCTCCTTCCGCTTTCCTACATTCCAAAACGTCAATAAACTGCGACAACACCAGGGAGATGCCCGTGAACAAGAAAGTCAACCTCGTCGAGGCTCACGCGGGCCGGGCCACTCGCCGGCGTGAGATTGTTCTCCGTGCAGGGATGGCCGGTGTTGCGGCGACGCTCGGAAGTCCCTTCCTGCGGCCGGCGCATGCGGCCAAGAAGTCCCTGAAGATCATGCAGTGGAACCACTTCGTCCCTGCCTTTGACGACTGGTTCAACAAGAAGTTCGTCAAGGAATGGGGCGAGCGCAACGACACCGAGGTCATCGTGACCAACGTGGGCATGACCAGCATCGAGAGCCGTGCCGCCGCGGAGATCAACAAGAAGCAGGGGCATGACCTGTGCATGTTCCTCAGCCCACCGGCCTCTTATGAGGACCAGGTGATCGACCACCGTGACATCTACGCCGAGTGCGAGCGCAAGTACGGCAAGCCGCTGGAGATCGCGGTCAAGAGCACTTTCAACCCGGTCACCAAGAAGTATTTCGGTTTTTCCGACAGCTATGTGCCGGACCCGGTGAACTACCGCAAGGATCTGTGGGATGACGTGGGCGTCAAGCCCGACACGTGGGATGCCATCCGCGACGGTGGGCGCAAGATCAAGCAGAAGCACGGCATCCCGGTGGGCATCGGCATGTCCAACGAACTGGACAGCAGCATGGCATTGCGCTCCATCCTGCTGGCCTTTGGTGCGGGAGTGCAGGATGCGCAAGGGCGTCCGAGCTTGAAGTCACCGAAGACGCTGGAGGCACTGAAGTACGCCAAGGCGCTCTACGCCGAGACCATGACCGACGAGATCTTCAGCTGGGATGCCTCGTCCAACAACCGGCAGATGCTGGCAGGCAAGGGGTCTCTGACCTTGAACGCCATCTCGGTGACGCGTACCGGCGAGAGCGAGAAGATTCCCATCGCCGACAAGATTCTCCTGGGCCGGCCGGCGCGCGGCCCGGCGGCGAGCATTGGCGTCATGCACCTGATGAACGCTTATGTGATCTGGAAGTTCGCGCGCAACATCGACGGGGCCAAGCGCTTTCTTGTGGACCTGGCCGGTGCATCGCGCGACGCTTTCCTGGCCAGTGGTTTCTACAACTTTCCGACCTTCCCTCAGCTTGTCCCCGATCTGCAGAAGCTGGTGGCCAACGATCCCAAGGCCGTGCCTGCCGACAAGTACGCCATCTTCTCGGATGCCGACAAGTGGACGGTGGGCGTCGGCTACCCGGGCTATGCCAACGGTGCCATCGACGAGATCTGGAAGGGCTGGCTCATCCCGAAGATGTTTGCCGACGCTGCCTCAGGACGCCTCACTCCCGAGGCAGCGCTGGATCTCTACTCGGGCCAGGTGAACGACATCTTCGGCAAGTGGCGCTCGCTCAAGAAGGTCTGACCATGGTGGCGCGCAGAAGAACCTGGCTCGCGGCAGGCCTGGGCACGGCGGCGGCCCTCGTCGGTGCCCCCACGGTCTGGGCGGCGCCTCAAGCCTCCACCTCCAAGAAGCGCATCTTCATTGTCAGCAGCTACCACCGCAGCTACTTGTGGTCGCAGTCCACCCAGAAGGGTGTGAATGCCGCTTTGCGGACCCTGGGTTACCTCGCGACCGACGCCCAGGCCCGGCAGCTGGAGCAGAGCGACCAGGTCGAGTCCGCCAAGGCCGTCATCAAGAAGGACTGGATGGACACCAAGCGCAAGGACAGCCGCACTGACATGGCGTCTGCTACCGCGCGAATCATGGCAGCCATCAAGGCCTTCAGCCCGGATCTGGTCATGCTGGGGGACGACAACGCGGCGAAGTACATCGGTGGTCAACTGTTGGACTCCAAGACGCCTGTGGTGTTCTGGGGGATCAACGGCCTGCCGTTGAAGTACGGCCTGGTGGACAACATGGACACCCCCGGGCGAAACGTCACGGGCGTGTGGCAGTCGGGGTACCACAAGGAGAGCCTGGACCTGCTCAAGCGGCTCGTGCCCCAAGCCAAGACCTTCGCGATCCTGGCCTGTGACTCGGAGTCCTCGCGACCGAACGTGAAGATGATCGAGCAGCTGGGTCAGCGGGGCAGCCTTCCGCTGAAGCTGGTGGACAAGGTCTTGACGAACTCCCTGGACGAGTTCAAGTCACGAGCCCTGGCGCTGTCCAAGCAGGTGGACGCCTTCTTCGTGTTGAACCACGACACCTTGCGCGATGCCAAGGGCAACCACGTGGACATGCTGGAGGTGGGGCGCTGGTACCTGCAGAACATCCGCATTCCCGAGGCCTCTCATGAGGACCAGTTCGTGCTCGAGGGCATGCTGCTGACGGCCAACGACTCGGGCTACAACCAGGGTTATCTGGCGATGGAGATGGCGCACGGCATCTTGGACAAGGGGCTGAGCCCGGCGCGCATGGCGGTGCGCACACCGGAGCGCGGGCCCTACCTCGTCAACCGCAATCGGGCCAAGGCGCTGGGCATCAAGCTGGACGATGCGATGTACTTGATCGATGAGGTGGTGGACAAGTCTATCGCCCTGGGCATCGGCCGGTGACGGCTGCGCCGGCCTGAGCCGTTCAGCACGCGATGGCAATCTTCCATCGACTGCTGCTGGCCTTCTTGGGCGTGGGCGTGCTGATTGGCGTGCCGCTGATCGTGGTGTCGCTGGACTTCAGCCGCGATTCCGCTCGCCTGCGCACCGAGCAGAGCGTTACCCAGCAGATCGCCATCGTGGCGGCCAACTTCGAGCAGGAGTTCGGCCTGGGCTTGAACCGGTCGCTGAAGCAGATCACCTCCTCGGATGCGCTCACGCAGTACCTGTCCGCGTCTCAGGATGAGCGGATGGTCAATGCTCGAGGCCTGGAAACCAGCTTCCTGAAGAGCCAAACCGACTATGAAATCTACTCCGGCATCTACTACGTCGATGTCTTCGGCCACCTCGTCGCAAGCGTAGAGGATGGCAAGCGCGTCAACTGGGATGAGCAAGCGCAGCCCAGCGAAAAGTCCGAGAAAGCCGAGCGCTCGCCTACTGCGTACCACTTCAAGCGCTTGTTCGACCGCATCACCACCACGCCCTCGCTGCTGTCGTCCGGCAACATGGAGTGGTTCATGCCGCCGCGCCAGCTGGTGGTGGAGGGCCCGTTCATCGATGAGCAGGGGCGCTGGTCGCTGCTGGCGGGTTTGCCTTCGCTGGACTTCGACAACGGGGCGCTCAGCGGTGCGGCTGTCATCCGGGTGCGCTTGGACGGCTTCCTGTCGCGCCTGAAGACCATCACGCTCTTTGATGAGCCGGTCATCTGGCTCTTCGGCCCAGGTCCTCAGGTGTTGCTCAAGCCGGAGAAGACGGCCCTGACCTTGGCCCGATCAGACGTGGGCGACCAGGTGATGGTCAAGGATGTCATCCTGAGCAAGCGCGATGACGATCTGGTGGCCTATCGCGACCTGGCCATCGTCTCCGATCAGCCCTTCCTGCGCATCGTCTACGCGGTGCCCAACTCGCTGCTGTCGCGTGACTTTGAGCCGGCCCTGTACTTCTTCATCATGGTGCTGGCGATCAGTGGCGTGGCCGTGCTGACGGCGGCTTACTTCGTGGCCAAGAACTTCTCAGCGCCCATCATCGAGCTGGCGCAGGCTGCCTCCAGGCTGGCCCGGGGCGAATTGGCCGGGCGCGTGAAGGTGCGCTCATCGGGTGAACTGATGGTGCTGGTGGACAGCTTCAACCGCATGTCGGAGAACCTGCAGCTGGCCAACGACACGCGCTCCAGCGCCTTTGAAGTCTTGCGCAAGACCGCCGCCCAGATGCAGGTGCCGGAGGTGGCGGAGGCCAACAGGCCGGCTCTCTCTTCGGACGATGACGGGGACGATGGCCCGGCGCCGGGGCAGGAGGATGCGCAGGACCTGCGTGCCATCTCCGACCTGATCACCCAGCTGATCGCCGAGCGCGCCGAGAACCTGCGCAACACACGCGACGCCCGGGACTCCGCTGAGCAAGCCAACCGCGCCAAGAGCCAGTTCCTGGCCAACATGAGCCACGAGATCCGCACGCCGCTGAACGCAGTGCTCGGCATGCTCAAGCTGCTGCAGTCGACCAGTCTGTCGTCCCGCCAGGCCGACTATGTGGCCAAGACCGAGGGCGCAGCGAGATCGCTGCTGTTCCTGCTCAACGACATCCTCGACTTTTCCAAGGTCGAGGCTGACAAGATGAGTCTGGATCCCCGACCCTTCAGGATCGATCAGCTCATGCGTGACCTGTCGGTGATCCTGTCTGCCAGCATCGGCTCCAAACCAGTGGAAGTGCTGTTCGACATCGATGCTGCTGTGCCGCGTACCTTGATCGGCGACGACTTGCGCTTGCAGCAGGTGCTCATCAATCTGGGCGGCAACGCCATCAAGTTCACGGAGCGCGGCGAGGTGGTCGTCGCGCTGCGCTGCGTGTCCCTTGACCAGGGGCAGGCCTTGCTGGACTTCTCCGTGCGCGACACCGGCATTGGCATTCCGGCAGACCAGCATACGCGCATCTTCGACGGGTTCTCCCAGGCGGAGGCGTCGACGACGCGACGCTTTGGCGGCACGGGGCTGGGCCTGGCCATCTGTCAGAGGCTGGTGGGCCTGATGGGCGGACGCATTCAAGTGGCCAGCGAGCCAGGTGTGGGCAGCCAGTTCAGTTTTCAGGTGTCGCTGCCCATCGATATGCAGGCCCATGCCGCCCTGGAGACCAGCGAGTCCGCGCTGAGGGGGTTGACCGATCTGCATGCGCTGGTAGTGGATGACAACCCCACGGCCCGGCAGGTGTTGTCGGAAATGGTGGCGTCCCTCGGTTGGCGGGTGGACGTGGCCGCGAGCGGCCCGGAGGCGGTGGCCAAGGCGCGTCAGCAGGCCCAGGAAGGCGCGCCCTATGACGTGGCCTTTGTCGATTGGCAGATGCCTGGCATGGACGGCTGGGAGACCAGCCTGCGCATGCGTGAGGCCCAGGGGCCTGCGGCCTCCGCCACGGTGATGATGGTTACGGCTCACGGTAGGGAGATGCTGTCGGGCCGCAGTGCGGCGGAGCAGGCCGCCCTGGGTGGGTTCCTGGTCAAGCCAGTGACCGCCTCCATGCTGCTGGATGCCGTGATCGGCGCCCGGTTGGGGATGGCTGAAGTCGAGGGCTTGCCTGAAACGTTGCGGCCACCGGCGGGCAAGCCCGAGCGGCCACGGCGCCTTCAGGATCTTCGGCTGCTGGTCGTCGAGGACAACGCCAACAACCGCCAAGTGGCGCAGGAGTTGTTGCGGGCCGAAGGCGCATATGTGGAGTTGGCGGAGAACGGCCAGATCGGCCTGGCTTGTCTGGACACCGCCACCCTGCCCTTCGATGCGGTCTTGATGGACTTGCAGATGCCTGTGATGGATGGATTCACCGCCACGGCCCAGCTGCGCCGGCAGGAGCGCTGGGCGGGTCTCCCGGTGATTGCCATGACCGCCAACGCCCTGGAGTCGGACCGACAGGCTTGTCTGGCCGCCGGCATGACCGATCACGTCGGCAAGCCGTTTGACCTGGATGACCTGGTGGGCAAGCTGCTACAGCACGCCCGTCCACAGCAGTGGACGGCCCGTGACAGCGCGTCCTCACCCTCCTACAAACCAGAATTGCCTGAGCAGGCGCTGGAGATCGCCCAGGAGCTGGGCGTGCAGGCTCTGCCCGCCGTCATGCGTCTGGGCGGCAACGTGGGCACTTATGCCCGCATGTGGAGCAACTTCCTGCAAGATCTGGCTCCCACGTGGGGTCGGCTGGAGCAGCAGATGGCGCGGGCCCAATGGTCAGAGGCCGCAGCCGAGATGCACATGCTCAAGGGTCTGGCTGGCATGCTGGGCCACACCGCGCTGGCAGACCTGTGCCGTCTGGCCGAAACTGGGCTTCAGCCGGCGGCGTCGCCATCTCCCACCCGGGATTGGTACGCGCCGATGGGCCAGATCGTCGGCCTGCTCTCCGAGCGCGGCGACAGCCTGGTGCAGGTGTTGGTCCCGCAGGGCGCCGAAGGGGGAGCAATGTCCCTCATGGGAGTGGCCGAGGTGTCCGACGCGCTGGGGGCCCTGTCGCTGCTGCTGGCAGCCTCCGACATGAAGGCCGTGGATGCCTTCGAGCCCCTGCGTTCCAGCCCGGTATTGATGGAGCAAGCGATGTTTGGTGAGGTTTGTGGGGCCATGGACCGGCTCGACTTCGAACGTGCGGGCAGGCTGGTGTCCGACCTGATGAGGATCTTGAACGCGTGAATGCTTCGCCTGACATGGCCACAGGGCAGGGTGCCTTGGGTACGGCCCTGCGGTCCCAGGAGATCAGCCTGCTGGTGGTGGACGACCAACCAGTCAACATCCAGGCGGTCTACCAAGTCTTTTCCCAGGACCATCAAGTCCTGATGGCCACCAGCGGCGAGCGTGCGCTGGCGCTGTGTCGCCAAAATCCCCCAGACATCGTGTTGTTGGATGTGGTGATGCCCGGCATGGACGGCTATCAGGTGCTGCGCCAGCTCAAGGAAGACCCGCAGACCATGGCCATCCCCGTGATCTTCGTCACGGCCAAGGATGCCGCCGAAGATGAGGCGCGAGGGCTTGCCTTGGGGGCGGTGGACTTCATCGTCAAGCCCATCAACCCGGCGGTGGTCAGGGCCCGGGTGCATACCCAGGTTGAATTGGCGCGCTCGCAGGCGGTACTTGGGGCGACCCTTGAGGCTACGGCAGATGGCATCCTGGTGGTCAATCACCGTGGCGGGCTGGTGAGTTGCAACCACCGCTTCATCAAGATGTGGCGCATGCCTTCCCACACCCTGCACAGTGCCGATGAGCGCGACGTGCTGCGCTTCATGCAGTCGCAGATGATGGACGGCCAGACGGATCTGCAGAACCTGATGGACGGGGCCGGCCTGAGCGGCGAGGAGGTCACCTCGGTGGTGGAGCTCAGCGATGGCCGCATCTTCCAGCGTCACTTGACCGCGTTGCGGCCCAATGGCAAGAGCACAGGCCATGTGCTGAGTTTTCGCGACGTCACGGAGCGCCTGCGTGCCGAGCGCGCGCTGGCCGAACTCAACGCCAGCCTCGAGGCCAAGGTGCGCAAGCGCACCGAGGCGCTCGCCTACGCCTCACGGGTGGCCTCTGCGGCCAATCAGGCCAAGAGCGAGTTCCTGTCGAACATGAGCCATGAGATGCGCACGCCCATGAACAGCATCCTGGGCATGTCGTACTTGGCGCTGCGCGCCGGGCCCAGCCCCAAGGTGCAAGACTATCTCGAGCGCATCAGCGAGTCCGGTCAGCACCTCCTGAATCTGATCAGCAACATCCTGGACTTCTCCAAGATCGAGGCAGGCAAGCTCGAGATCGAGCTGGTGGACTTCACGGTGGACTCCATCCTGGGCGATGTGCTCAAGCAGCTGGCCGATCTTGCAGAGCAGAAGGGCTTGAAACTGGTCACCCACTTGAGCGCTGACCTCCATCACTCGTTGCGCGGCGACCCATTGAGGATCCGGCAGATCCTGTTGAACTACGCGGGTAACGCCATCAAGTTTTCCGAGTCCGGCACGATCGAACTGCGCGCCTGCGTAGACCGGGAGGACGCCGCTGGTGCCCAGGTGCTCTTCGAGGTGTCCGACAAGGGCATCGGCATGTCCGAGGCGCAGGCCTCCAAGCTCTTTCAGGCCTTTCACCAAGCCGATGCCTCCACCACACGGCAGTACGGCGGCACGGGCCTGGGCCTGGCCATCTGCCGCAAGCTGGCCGAGCTGATGGGGGGCGAGGTTGGGGTACGCAGCGCTCCTGGGGTGGGCAGCACCTTCTGGTTCAGGGTGCCTCTGATGTGGGGCGAGTCACAGCCCGCGGCCCTGGTGGACGACCTGTCGGGGGCTGACCCCTGGGCCGGTGCGCTGGCAGGGCGCCGGTTGCTGGTGGTCGACGACAACGAACTGAACCAGCGAGTGGCTTCGGAGCTGCTGGCGGCCGCGGGCGCCGAAAACATCTTGGCCGGCGACGGATTGGAAGCCCTGGACGCCCTGGAGAAACACCGGGTCGATGGCGTCCTCATGGACATGCAAATGCCGCTCATGGACGGCTTGGAGGCCACACGGCGTATCCGCGAGCAGGCGCAGTGGCGCGCCCTGCCCATCATCGCCATGACCGCCAATGCCCGGCTGGAAGATGCCCAAGCCTGCCGTGACGCTGGCATGAACGATTTCGTCACCAAGCCTGTGGTGCCCGGTCAGTTCTACGCCACGGTGGTCAAGTGGGTGGTGCCGCCGGTACCTGGTGCAGAGCAGGTTCCTGCTGCACTGGATGCGCCCACACAGCCCGGAGCCTTGACGGAGGCTATGTCTGGTGAAGGCACGAGGCCCATGCTCCAGCCTGCAGAGCTTCGAGTGCCTGTGGATGCGGCCAATGCAGGCCTGGCTACTCCGCCAGAACCGGGGCCTGCATCAGGTGCCGTCCCCGCATCGGAAAACCCCGAGCTGTTGGACCTCTCGGTGCTGACGCAGCTCACTCGGCGCAACCCCAAGATGATGCGCGAGATTGCGACCGTCTTCCTCGCTTTCATGGAAAGAACCATGGGCGAGTTGGATGCGGCGCTTCTGGCAGGCGACCGTGCCAAGCTCTCGGCACTCGGCCACAAGGCCAAGTCTTCGGCCGCGGCGGTCGGTGCGATGGGCCTGTCGGCCCTGTGCCACCGACTCGAGTCTTCGATGAAGGACGCAGCCGTGGGGCTGGACGAGGCGCACCGCCTGGTCACCGCGATACGCAGCCAGATGGGGCCCATCGCTGACAAGTTCGCCACGGTGCTGTCGTAGTGCTCGCAGCTGCGCAGCCAGCCCCATCACGGGCGCGTTGACCCCAAAAAGAGCCGCTCCGAGGGGCGGCTCTTGCATGTGAGCGAGGCTCTCTTGTCAGCCGGGTAGGCTCACTTCGAGGCCGAGCTGGCTGCCGGTGTGGCGGTGGCCGCTGGGGCTGGAGCCGACGCAGTTGGTGCTGCCGTGGCCGCAGGCGCGCTCACGGCAGCCGGCGCGGCCGAGTGGGCCGGCGCCTTGGCGGTGCCCGTCATCGGCAGCAGCGGCACGATCAGCAGCGCCACGATGTTGATGATCTTGATCAGCGGGTTCACGGCCGGGCCGGCGGTGTCCTTGTAGGGGTCGCCCACGGTGTCGCCCGTGACGGCCGACTTGTGTGCATCGCCGCCCTTCTTGTGCAGCGTACCGTTGTCGTCGGTGAAGCCTTCCTCGATCAACTTCTTGGCGTTGTCCCAGGCGCCGCCGCCGGTGCACATGCTGATGGCCACGAAGAGACCGGTGACGATGGTGCCCATCAACAGGCCGCCCAGCGCAGCCGGCCCAAGCAGCATGCCCACGGCGATGGGCACCACGACCGGCAGCAAGCTGGGGACGATCATTTCCTTGATGGCCGCCGTCGTCAGCATGTCCACGGCTGCGCTGTAGTCCGGTTTGCGCTTGTTGGCCATGATCTGGCCGTCTGCGAACTGCTTGCGCACTTCCACCACCACGGCGCCAGCGGCGCGGCCCACGGCTTCCATCGCCATGGCGCCGAAGAGGTAAGGGATGAGGCCGCCGATGAACAGGCCGACGATCACCTTGTGGTCGCTCAGGTCGAACGCCAGGTTCATGCCGCGCGCTTCCAGCGCGTGCGTGTAGTCGGCGAACAGCACCAGCGCGGCCAGGCCGGCAGAGCCGATGGCGTAGCCCTTGGTCACCGCCTTGGTGGTGTTGCCCACGGCGTCCAGCGGGTCGGTGATGTCGCGAACGCTGCTGGGCAGCTCGGCCATCTCGGCAATGCCGCCGGCGTTGTCGGTGATGGGGCCGTAGGCGTCCAGCGCGACGACGATGCCCGCCATGCTCAGCATCGAGGTGGCGGCCACCGCGATGCCGTACAGGCCGGCCAGCGCGTAGGCCGCGTAGATGGCAGCACAGATCAGCAGCACCGGGTAGGCCGTGGAGCGCATGCTGACGCCCAGGCCCGCGATGATGTTGGTGCCGTGGCCGGTGGTGGACGCCTGTGCGATGTGCTTGACCGGGCTGTACTGCGTGCCGGTGTAGAACTCGGTGATCCAGACCAGCGCAGCCGTGAGCGCCAGGCCGACGAAGCAGGCGCCGAAGAGCGCCATCGCACTGGCCGTCTTGCCACCGACCAGCTTCACGGGCTCGGGGAACACCGCGTTGGTGACGAAGTAGAACGCGATCAGCGACAGCACGCCGGCCACCGCCAGGCCGCGGTACAGCGCTGGCATCACGTTGGTCATGCCGGGCGCAGCCTTGACGAAGTAGCAGCCGATGATGGAGGCGATGATCGACACCCCGCCCAGCACCAGCGGGTAGATCACGCCAGCCATCGGGGCGCTGACCACCATGATGGCGCCCAGCGCCATGGTGGCAATCAGCGTCACCGCGTAGGTTTCGAACAGATCGGCGGCCATGCCGGCGCAGTCACCCACGTTGTCGCCCACGTTGTCAGCGATCACGGCCGGGTTGCGCGGATCGTCTTCCGGAATGCCGGCTTCCACCTTGCCCACCAAGTCGGCGCCGACGTCAGCACCTTTGGTGAAGATGCCACCGCCCAAACGCGCAAAGATCGAAATCAGCGACGAGCCGAATGCCAGCCCGAGCATGGGCTTGAGCATTTGCGACAGCGTGGTGTCACCGGTGGGCATCACCGCACCGGTGGTCCACCAGAAGAACAGCACGACGCCGATGAGGCCCAGGCCGACGACCAGCATGCCGGTGATGGCGCCACCCTTGAAGGCGACGTCCAGTGCCGGACCAATGCCCTTTGTGGCGGCTTGCGCGGTGCGCACGTTGGCGCGCACCGAGATGTTCATGCCGATGAAACCGCAGGCGCCCGAAAGTACCGCCCCCAGCACGAAGCCGATGGCTGTCTTGTTGTCGAGGAAGACGAAGATCAGCGCGGCCAGCACGACGCCGACGATGCCGATGGTCTTGTACTGGCGTGCGAGGTAAGCGGCGGCGCCTTGCTGGATCGCTCCCGCAATCTCCTGCATGCGCGCGTTGCCGGCGTCCTGCTTGAGGATCCAGCTGCGCTGGATGAACCCGTAAATCACGGCAATCAAGCCGCAGGCAAGCGCTACGTTGAGCGCCATCGATGTAGACATCAGGAAAACTCCTTCTTCTTGCGGTCTGTTGTCAGCACACGAGAACGCTTCTGACGATCCCGTGCGCGCTGGCCCCTCACCTCTGGAGGCCCGGGCATGCTACGAGATCGTCAACCCTTGCAGGCATGGTGTTTTCCTGCGGTAGTGCGGGGGTGACACTGCGGTATGTCAGGGTCTCTTGCGGGCTGTTCGTCAGGGCTTCGAAAGGGCGCCACCTAGAATCCGGGTGAACCCTGATTCGCGGCGCCCTGCGCCCGGATTGCCCCCGATTCCTGACTGAAAGCGCGTATGAGCCTGCACAACGTCTCCCCCGGCCCCAAGGCCCCCGACGAGTTCAACGTCATCATCGAGATTCCGATGAATGCGGACCCCATCAAGTACGAGGTGGACGAGGAGTCTGGCGCCTTGTTCGTTGATCGCTTCATGGGCACGGCGATGCACTACCCGTGCAATTACGGCTACATCCCCAAGACGCTGGCGGACGACGGGGACCCGGTGGACGTGCTTGTCATCACGCCCGTTCCGCTCATCCCCGGCGTGGTGGTGACGTGCCGCCCGATTGGCGTGCTCAAGATGAATGACGAGGCTGGCGGCGATAACAAGCTCCTGGCCGTGCCCATCGACAAGATCCTGTCGATCTACACCCAGTGGCAGAAGCCTGAAGACCTCAATCCGATGCGTCTGAAGACCATTCAGCACTTCTTCGAGCACTACAAGGACCTGGAGCCAGGCAAGTGGGTCAAGGTGCTGGGTTGGGAAGGCCCGCAGAGCGCACGCGAGGAAGTGGAGTTGGGCATGTCCAACTGGGCAGCCAAGCAGGCCGCCTGAGCATGTTCCGGGCGGGCCTCAGCCGCCGGCCGTGACCGGTGGCTTGAAGGGCCCCCGATCTCGCAATTCGTCGACATAAGCGGACACACCCGTGCCCTCGCGGGCCAGGAAGTCAGCGATGGCCGCCTCGAAGCGTGGATCTCGGATCCAGTGGGCCGAGGCGGTCTTGACGGGCAGCAGACCCCGGGCCATCTTGTGTTCGCCCTGAGCGCCGCCCTCAAAGCGCGTGAATCCCTGCTCGATGCACCAGGCCAGCGGCTGGTAGTAGCAGGCCTCGAAGTGCAGGCAGGGCAGGGGCTCGGTCGTACCCCAATAGCGGCCCCATGCCCCCTGGCGGGCCCGGTCCACGGCGATGAGCGAGGCCGCCATGGGGCTGCCCTGTCGGCGTGCCACGAACATCACCCAGTGCTCGGGCATGTGCCGAGCCATGCGGTGAAAGAAGTTTCTGCTCAGGTAGGGCGTGGAGTGGTGCGCCGCATACGTCTGGCAATAGCAGGCGTAGAAGAAGTCCCACAGGCCTTCATCGATCGCCTGTCCCTCATGCACCGTGAATTCGACGCCGGCCTCAGCCACTTTGCGTCGCTC